>JALSNA010000459.1 GCA_026987255.1 Hyphomicrobiales bacterium
CGGGCCTTCTTTTTGCACGGATGTGCGTCGCGCCGGCCCGCGCCCCCGCCCAACCGCCCAGAATTATGTGAAAGACGGTTGGGCAGGGGCACGGGCCTTCTTTTTGCACGGATGTGCATCGCGCCGGCCCGCGCCCCCGCCCAACCACTCGTAGTGTCCCATGATTGGGGGGGTGTCAGGTCAGGGGGATGATTGCGCCCTCGTCCGTGACGCGGACAACCTCCACATCCAGGCACAGGGAGGCGAAATCCCCGGCCCAGGCATCGATGGTGTCCTCGTCGCCGCCCAAGGCGAGGAACAGGTTGTCCATGTCACTCTTTTCGAGCAGCCACAGGTGGCCATTGATGATGGCCAGGCGGGACGGCGGCGGCTTGCCTTGCAATGGCGTGAAATGCAGGGCGAACCCGGCGCAATCTTCCCCGCCGAGAAAGACGATGGAGGGGCTTTGTTCCCGTATCTGCAGCGGCGTGCCGAAGCGGGCGGCAAAATGCGCTTGCGCGGCGCGCGCCACGGCCCTGGCCGGATGCGCCTGGGGCTGCCGCGATGGGGGGTCACTCGGCTTGTTCCAGGTATAATGCCAGGCGCGGCCCTTGCGGGCGGCGCGAACAAGGCCGCTTTCCATCAGGGCCTTGGCGATCTGGTAGACCTGCGGCTGCGAAACGCCGGTGCGGCGCACGATGTCGGCGCTGGTGACGGATTTCGGATGGCTGATGCGAATGAAATCAAGCACCTTCTGCCTGTTGTCACCTCGCATGCCCCCTTCTCCCATGCTGTCGTATCCTTCCTTCCCCTCGGCATCCCACGAGCCGCAAGGGCATTTCCATCACCTGTCTTGAAGACCATCCTCACTCCCCTGCCAACCACCCGTGGTGTCCCATGACTGGAGTGGTTGGCAGGGGGGAGGATGGACGCGCATGCGTTTTTCAAGACCGCCGCATGGCACGCCAGTCTAAGCGCCGGTCTTGCCTTGCGCCATATGGACATTTGAACAGGGCGCAAAAGCGGCAAAACCGGATATCTCGCGGCGGCTGATGGCAAGATGGCAGAATGCCGAACTTCTGCAAGAGGCTTGCCCTATTGCTCCTCCCTGGCATCGCCATAGACCTTCTGGGCCAGGGAGGCTTCCAGGAAGGCATCGAGATCGCCGTCGAGCACCGCCGCGGGATTGGTGTTCTCCACCCCGGTGCGCAGATCCTTGACCAGCTGATAGGGCTGCAGGACGTAGGAGCGGATCTGGTGGCCCCAGCCGATGTCGGTCTTGGAGGCCGCCTGCTCGGCCGCCTCGGCCTCGCGCAGCTCCAGTTCGCGCTCATAGAGGCGGGCGCGCAACATCTTCCAGGCGGTGGCGCGGTTCTTGTGCTGCGAGCGGTCGTTCTGGCATTGCACCACGATGCCGGTGGGCAGATGGGTGATGCGCACCGCCGAATCGGTCTTGTTGATGTGCTGGCCGCCGGCCCCGGAGGCGCGGTAGGTGTCCACCCGGCAGTCGCTCTCGTTGATCTCCACCTCGATATTGTCGTCCACCTCCGGATAGACCCACACGGAGGCGAAGGAGGTGTGCCTGCGCGCCGCCGAATCATAGGGCGAGATGCGCACCAGCCGGTGCACGCCGGATTCGGTCTTCAGCCAGCCATAGGCATTGTGGCCCTTGATGTGCAAGGTGGCGGACTTGATGCCCGCCTCCTCGCCGCGCTGCTCCTCGATGATGTCCACCTTGTAGCCATGCGCCTCGGCCCAGCGCACATACATGCGCTCCAGCATGGAGGCCCAGTCCTGGCTCTCGGTGCCGCCCGCGCCGGCGTGAACCTCCAGATAGGCATTGTTGGCGTCGGCCTCGCCCGACAGCAGGCTCTCCAGCTCCAGCTTGGCCATCTCGCGGTGCATCTTTTCGATGCCCGCCTCGGCCTCGGCGACGATCTCCTCGTCGCCTTCCATCTCGCCCATTTCGATCAGCTCCACGTGATCGTCAAGCTGGCTTTCGAAATCGCGGATGCGGCCGATGCGCGCCTCCAGGGTCTGGCGCTCGCGCATCAGGGCCTGGGCCTTGTCCGGATCGTTCCACAGATCGGGGCTTTCGGCCGCCGCGTTGAGCTCGTCGAGTTTCTTCACTGCGGCATCCCAGTCAAAGATGCCTCCTCAGCAGTCCGATCGACTGCTTGAGTTCATCCACCAGGGTGGCGATTTCGGTGCGCATGGATGCAAGTCTCCACTCTTTGACCTTAAGACAATATTCCTTGGCACTCCCCTCTGAACATTGCCTCTTGCAGACGTGGGGCAAAATCTTCCCCCTTCATGTCATTGCCGGGCGTGCCCCGGCAACCCGGAGCCGCACCCCCCGCGCCACGCACATTCTAGATGCCCGAATCAAGCCAGGCATGATGAAATGGACGGAGCAAACGGGCGGCCAGACCTGAAGAGGCCTCATCTGTCCAGATATGACTGGCCCCCTAACTGTCATTTTTCGCCACATCAAGCAAGAGGGCGAGCATGGCCTCGATGTCGGCAAGGGTGGTGGCCGGATTCATCAGGGCCAGGCGCAGCCAGCGCGACCCGGCGAACTCCGTGGTCGTGACATAGACCTTGCCGGTGGCCAGCAGGGCCTTGCGCAGGCGCAGCTGACCGGCATCGCTCGTGCCCTTGATGCGGAAGCACACGATATTGGCCTGCGGCGGACAGGCCAGCTCGAAAGCCGGATGGCCGGCGATCACCCGCGCGGCCTCGCGGCCCAGGTCATAGCGGCTTTCCACATAGTCCGCCATGCCCTGCTCGCCATCGGCGGCCAGGGCGAAGAAGAACTTCGTGCCTATGCCGGCCTTGGTGCATTCGATGGTGCGCGAAATGGCATCGAACCCGGTCTGCTCCTTGTCATGGAACAGGTAGCTGGCCTTCTGCTGGAAGGCGTGATCCAGCCAGGCGTGATCGCGCACCAGAACGGCGGCGCACAACCCTGGCGCGCGCATCATCTTGTGGGCGTCCCAGATGAGAGAATGGGCGCGCTCCACTCCAGCGAGCAGATGCCGGTAGCGCGGGCTGAGCAGGGCGGAGGCCCCATGCGCTCCGTCCACGTGCAGCCACACGCCATGCGCCTCGCAGACATCGGCAATGGCGGAAAAATCGTCATAGAGCCCGGCGGCCGTGCACCCGGCATTGGCGGTCACCGCCATGATCTTCCTGCCCTGTCCCTCCAGCTCCTTCAAGGTGGCATCCAGCCCTTCGGGCGCGATGCGGCCCAGCTCGTCGCAGGGCGCCGGTATCAGCGCCCTTTGCCCCAGGCCCAGGATCCCCAGGGCGCGGGCAATGGAATAATGGGCATCCGGCGGGGCGACGACGGCCAGTGCCGGATCCACCCCCTCCTGCCAGGCCTCGGGGCAGGCCTGGGCGCGCGCCGCCGCCAGGGCCGTCAGTTGCGCCAGGGAGCCGCCATGGGTGAGCACCCCGGCCCCATGGGGGCTGTCCGGATCGCCCCTGCCAGGCCACGGATGGGGCTGCCAGCCCACCTTGCGCAGCATCCAGTTGATGACGGCGAACTCCACCGTCGCCGCCGCCGGGCCCATTTCGTAGATGGCCATGGGGTTGTTGGTGGCCACGTCCACAAGACCGCCGAGAATGGCCGCCGGATGGGGAACGGAGACCTGATGGCCCATGCTGGCCGGGTGCTGAATATGGTGCGATGCGGCCAGATAATCGGCCAGGAAGCGCTCCAGCCGCGCCCCGCTCAGACCCCCCTGCCCGATCAGCGCCTCCAGATCGAGCCTTTCGGCAAGCTCCGCCATGGCCGGCTGCTCCACGACCGGCCCATCGCCCATCTCGCCGCGCGCCACATATTCGGAAAGGGCCGCGCTGACGCGCGCCATGTCGTCACCAAGAGACATCTCATTACGCCAAGGAAAAGAGCACAGGGCAAATCCTGCCCGGGGAAAAAACTGTCCGCCTAATAAAGACCGCCGGTGCCGGTCGTCAAGCCGCCATCGCCCTCGTCGCTCTCCCCGGAGCCGGCCAGGCCGCCGGTGATGCTCACGCCCTGGGCCCCCTGGCCCTGTTCGTCCGCGCCGATGACCGGGCCGGTTTCCTCCGGCGGCTCCTCACCGGGCTTGAAGGCCTCCAGAATGACATTCTTGTCGCCATAGGCGGCGCGGTGGCCGGTCTTGGGGTCGATGGGAATGAGCTGGATGCCCGGCGGGGTACGGAATGGCACGGCGGGCTTGCCCTTCAGGGCCATGCGCAGGAAATCGGCGACGATGGGTGCGGCCAGATGGCCACCGGAGGCATCCTTGCCCATGGGCCGGGGCCGGTCATAGCCCACGTAGACCCCCACCACCAGATCCGGCGTATAACCGATGAACCAGGAATCGCGCTCGTCGTTGGTGGTGCCGGTCTTGCCCGCCACCGGCCAGGGGAAATCCTTGAAGGCCTTGCGCGCCGTGCCGCGCTGCACGACGCCTTGCAGCATGGAGGTGATCTGGTAGGCGGTATAGGGGTTGATGACCTCCTCGCGGTTCTCGATGATCTGCGGCTCCGGCTGGTTCTCCCATCTGGCTGCCTTGCACTTGGGGCACTGGCGCTTGTCATGGCGGTAGACGGTGCGCCCGTAGCGGTCCTGGATGCGGTCGATGAGCGCCGGGGTGATCTTCTTGCCGCCATTGTCGAGCATGGCATAGGCGGCGGTCAGGCGCAGCAAGGTGGTCTCGCCCGCCCCCAGGGCCATGGAGAGCACCGGCGGCAGATTGGTGTAAATGCCCATCTTGTTGGCCAGCTTGGTGAACTTGCGGATGCCCATGTCATTGGCCAGGCGCACGGTCATGACATTGCGCGACTGCTCGATGCCACGGCGCAGGGTGGAGGGGCCGTAATAGCGCTTGGTATAGTTTTTCGGCTTCCAGATGGTGCCGTCACGCTGCTTGAACTCGATGGGCGCATCGAGCACCACCGAGGCGGGCGTATAGCCATTGTCCAAAGCGGCGGCATAGACGAAGGGCTTGATGGAGGAGCCCGGCTGGCGCCTGGCCTGGACGGCGCGGTTGAACTGGCTCAGGCCGTGGGAAAAGCCGCCGACCAGCGCCTTGACGCGCCCGGTATGGGGATCCATGACCACCATGGCGCCCTGCACGGCGGGCACCTGCATGAGGTGATAGCGGCCATTGCCGGCCGGGGCAACGTAGATGATGTCGCCGGGCTTGAGCACCTGGGTGGCCGCCGTCACCTTGGGCCCGCGCAGCACGCGGCCCTTCCTGATGCCCTTGGCCTTGCGCGCCCAGGTCATGAACTTCAGCGGGATGACGCCCTTTTCGCGCTGCGGCTTCAACTTTCCGTCCTTGCCGCGCGCCGGTTGCAGGCCGATGGTGGCAGAGGTCTTGTCCACCGCCAGCACCATGGCCACTTTCCATGGCGCCATGTCGCGCGGCACCTTGAAGCCGGCCAGAACCTTGCCCCAGTCCGGCGTGGCGGCCAGATCCACATGCCTGAGAGGGCCGCGCCAGCCGCGCGAACGGTCAAAGCGCAGCAAGGCCCCGGTGAAAGCCTGGCGGGCATAGATCTGCAATTTGGGATCGAGCGTGGTGCGCACCGAAAGGCCGCCCTCATAGAGCACCTTGCCGCCATAGAGCTTGCGCAGGCGGCGGCGCACCTCCTCGGAGAAGGATTCGGCGGCAAAGAGCTTGGCCCCGAAGGGGCGGATGTGCACGGTGAGCGGCTTTTTCACCGCCGTTTCATATTCGCCATCCGTCAGGTAGCCGTTCTTGTGCATCTGGCCGAGCACCCAGTTGCGCCGCGCCAGGGCCTTGTCATGATCCTTGTAGGGATCGAGCCGCCCCGGCATCTTGGGCAGGGCGGCCAGATAGGCCATCTCCTCGGGCTGCAACTGGTCCAGGGTCTTGCCGAAATAGGTCAAGGATGCGCCGGCCACGCCATAGGCCCCCCGCCCCAGATAGATCTGGTTGAGATAGAGCTCCAGGATCTTGTCCTTGGAAAAGGCACCCTCGATCTTCATGGAAATGAGCGCCTCGCGCACCTTGCGCCTGATGGTGCGCTCATTGCTCAACAGGAAGTTCTTGGCCACCTGCTGGGTAATGGTCGAGGCCCCCACGAAGCGGTGCTTGCGGCCCTTGATGACATACATGGCGTTTTGCGCCATGGCGCGCGCCAGGGCATAGAAGTCCAGCCCGCCGTGGTGATAGAAGTTCTTGTCCTCGGCGGAGATGAAGGCCTGGATGAGCTTTTTCGGAATGGCGTTGATGGGCACGAAAAGGCGCCGCTCATGGGCATATTCGGCCAGCAGGGAGCCATCGGCGGCATGCACGCGGGTCAGCACCTTGGGCTGATAGTTCTTCAGCACCGCGGTGTCGGGCAGCGTCTTGGAGGTATCCCAGATGATGTAACCAGCCGCGGCGGCCAGGCCGAGAAAGATCACGAACCCGGCGGAAAAGAGATATCCGAGAAATTTCAGCATGTATCCGTTACCAGCCCATTTTCACATGGCCGTAGATATAAGGGGCGCGGCGGGCTTTTCCCACCCCTTGGCGCGCCGATGAGCGAAATCAAGCGCGCAATGGGTGCGGATTTTGCGCCAGGCGTGTCTTTCGCGCCACGCGGGAACATCCTGGCGATACAGGGCAATTGTGGCAAAGGCTGGCCACGGCAGACGGAACGCTACGGGCAAGTGATTCGCCTTTAGGGCGCAGACACACCCTACTTGTTCCAGGCCAGATGGTTGATGAAATAGCTCCTGATGGCGCGCACCATGGCGCGCGCCGTCCGCGCCCGCCAGCGGGCCGACTGCATATTGGCCAGATCGGCGGGATTGGAGACATAGC
>JALSNA010000460.1 GCA_026987255.1 Hyphomicrobiales bacterium
GATGAAAAGATCATCAAACGGGTGGAATACGATCTGGAATATATCGACAGATGGTCCATCTGGTTCGATCTCTACATCATCGCCCTGACCATCTTCTCCCCCCGCACCTGGCGCAATGCCTATTAGGAACACACCATGGAACACACCATGAGCATCTCCGCGACAACCCGGCAGCCCCTTTACGATTTCTCCCGCATCCTGCCGGCCATGGCCGCCGCAGTCATCGCCCTGGCCGGTCTGATCCTGCTGCTCTGGGCAAGCCTCTCCCAAGAGGCGGCGCGCTTCAATCCCTTGCAGATCTATGGCCTGGCTCTCATGGCCGCAGGCGCGCTCGCCGCCATACTGGCGCTGCGCGGCATCAGGCGTCTGGCCCTGATCATCATTCTTGTTGCCGGCCTCGATCTGTCCTTTGGCCTGGCCACCCAGATGCTGGCCGCCCTGGGCCTGCGCAATTCCTTCCTGCCGATGAAAACCGTATCCGTTCTGGATGCGAAACGGTTTGTCTATCACCCCCTGCTGCAAGGCATTCCGGCAGCCGGTTTCGACAATGGCTTTTTCGTCCATGACGGCAAGAACCGCCGCGCCATTCTCACCAAAGGCGACCCGCAAGGTGCCCGCATCGCCCTCATCGGCGGCTCCTCCACCTATGATCTGGGCGTGCCCAATGGCAAGACCTGGCCGGAAGAGCTGCAAGGCCTGCTGCCGCGCTTCAAGCTGTTCAATTACGGCGTGCCCGGTTATTCCACCTCCGAACACATCATCCAGACAGCCTATTATCTGGCCCCGGAGAAGATCGCCTGCGCCGTCTATTACATCGGCTGGAACGACATCCGCAATTCCTTCATCCCCACCCTCGATCCGGCCTACGCCGATTACCATCTGCTGGGACACGTGGATTTCATGCGCATCCGCGCCGTCACCGGCTTTTCATCGCTCTACAATTTCCTCGCCAATGCCCGCTTCATACGCCGCTTCACCAGCTTCATCCCCACTCCGGCGGATTATCGCGGCTGGAAACCGAAATCCGGCATCGATGCGCGGCTGGAGAAAATCTACCGGCGCAACCTGCACACCCTCAAGGCCATAAATGACGAACAGGGCCGCAAGAGCGTCTTCATTCCGCAGATTCTCAATTACGCCCGCCTGAAGGGCCCTGGCCGCTATGGCTGGTTCCCGCTCGTTGCGGACAAGGACATCCCGGCCATCAACGAACATTTCAACCGTGTGCTGGCCGATGAGGCCCACAAGATGAATGTTCCCTTCATTCCCGTCAGCCCGGCGCAGTTCACCGATGCCGATTTCGTCGACAACGGCCACTTCAACGCGCAAGGCGCAAGGAAATTCGCCCGCCTCATCGCCCCTTACATCCGCAAGGCCTGCGTCCGCTGAACAAAAAACGCCAATGGCGAAACCATCACCATTGGCGTTTTTCCCATTCAGTGCAA
>JALSNA010000461.1 GCA_026987255.1 Hyphomicrobiales bacterium
GCTATTGCGCCGCCCCGAGTGCAGCCCACTTCAGGCTGCACGCAGCAAAAACCTGGAGGCATTTTTTGCCCAGCGGGCAAAAAATCTGCCGTGAGCGAAAAACAATCAACTCCACCCCATCCGTAACCCATCAACCCCAGCCTCCAGCGAAGGGCCCGTCTGCTCCCCTGAAGCCAGCGGGCAAGGCCGCGACCGCGGCCCGGCGCTCCTGCGCCGCCCCCGCGGAGGCATTTTTTGCCCAGCGGGCAAAAAATCTGCCGTGAGCGATAAACATTCAACTCCACCCCATCCGTAACCCATCAACCCCAGCCTCCAGCGAAGGGCCCGTCTGCTCCCCCTCAAGCCAGCGGGCAAGGCCGCGACCGCGGCCCGGCGCTCCTGCGCCGCCCCCGCGGAGGCATTTTTTGCCCAGCGGGCAAAAAATCTGCCGTGAGCGAAAAAAATGCCCAACTCATCCTCTTTCCACGACGTCCGTTTCCCGCTCGACATTTCCCGCCGCGCCACCGGCGGGCCGCAGCGCAAGACCGAGATCGTCGTTCTCGGCTCCGGGCGCGAGCAGCGCAATGCCCGCTGGGCGGACAGCCGCCGCCGCTATGATATCGGCTATGGCGTCAAGGACATCGACGACATTCACCGCGTGGTGGCCTTTTTCGAGGCCCGCATGGGCCGTTTGCATGGCTTCCGCTTCCGCGACTGGACGGACTGGAAATCCTGCCCGCCGCGCCAGAGCCCATCCGCGCTCGATCAGCCCATCGCCACCGCCGATGGCCAGCAGACCACCTTTCAGCTCGTCAAGACCTATGGCTCCGGCCCCGCCGCCTGGCTGCGCCAGATCACCAGGCCGGTGCACGATTCGGTGAAGCTGGCCATCGATGGCCAGCCCGTGACCAGCGGCTGGAGCCTCGATGATGCAACCGGCAGCGTGACTTTCGATGTCCCGCCCGCCGCCGGTGGTCACATCACCGCCGGATACGAATTCGACGTGCCGGTGCGCTTCGATACCGACGAGTTGCGCATCTCCCTTGCGGCCTTCAATGCCGGAGCCATTCCCGACATTCCACTGGTGGAGATCAGGGCATGAGAGAGCTGCCCCACGCCATGCGCCAGCAGTTGCAAGATGGCGCCGCCACCCTGTGCCTGTGCTGGCGCATCACCCCGCGTGCCGCCCCGCCCTTGGGGTTCACCAATCATGATCGCGACATTGTCTTCGATGGCCTGACCTTCCGCGCCGCCAGCGGCTTTTCCGCCTCCGATGCCGAAAGCGCCCTGGGGCTGGCGGTGGACAACATGGACATCGCGGGCGCGCTTTCCTCCGCCGATCTGCGCGAGGAGGACCTGGCCGCCGGGGTCTATGATTCGGCCCGCGTCGATCTGTGGCTGGTGGACTGGCGCGATCCGCAATTGCGCTATCTGCTGCGCCGTGGAACCCTGGGCCGCATCCGCCGCGGCAAGCTGCATTTCGAGGCCGAGATCCGCGGTCTGGCGGCGCAACTGGAACAGACAAGAGGGCGCATCTTTGCCTATGGCTGCGATGCCGCCCTGGGCGATGCCCGCTGCAAGGTGGACCTCGATGAACCGGCCTGGAAGGGCGCGGGCGTGGTGGCGCGGGTGCGCGATGGCCGCGTTTTCACCGTCACCGGCCTGGAAGGTTTCGCCCCCGAGTGGTTCGTCCATGGCCGCCTGACATGGACCTCCGGCATCAACGCCGGGCGGACGGCCACTGTCAAGGCCCATGAAACGCTCCCGGGCGGCGCACGCCTGAAACTGTGGCAGCCGCTGCCGGAACCTCCGGCCGTGGGCGATGCCTTCACCATCACCGCCGGATGCGATGGCCACTTCGCCACCTGCCGGGAGAAATTCGCCAATGCCGTGAACTATCGCGGCTTTCCCCACATGCCCGGCAACGATTTCATCATCCGCTATCCGAACAGGGACGACGCCAGCAATGATGGCTCCACACTCATCACGGATTGACCGCGCGGCCATTGTGCGCGCCGCCCGCGGCTGGATCGGCACCCCTTATGTCCACCAGGCCTCATGCAAGGGCGCAGGCTGCGATTGCCTGGGGCTGATCCGTGGCGTGTGGCGCGAGCTGATCGGCGCCGAGCCGGAAAAGCCGCCCGCTTACACCCCCTGGTGGGCCGAGGACGAAGGCGAAGAGACCATGCTGGCCGCCGCCCGCAGGCATCTGACGCCCCTTGCCCGCCGCCAGCTTCGGCCCGGTGATGTGGTGCTCTTTCGCTATCGCCGCGGCCTGCCCGCCAAGCACGCCGCCATCGCCACGGGAGCATGCGCCATGATCCATGCCCAGGAAGGGGCAGGGGTGGTCGAAGCGCCGCTTTCGCCCTGGTGGAACCGGCGCATCGCCGGGGTCTTCGCCTTTCCCGGCATCGAGGAGAACGACTGATGGCCACATTGCTGCTTTCCGCCGCCGGGGCCTTTGCCGGGGGGCTTCTGGGCCCCGCCGGAGCCATCGCCGGGCGCGCCCTGGGGGCCATTGCCGGCGGCCTGGCCGATGGCCTCTTGTTCGGCAAGACGCGCCACATCGAGGGCCCGCGCCTGAAGGATCTGACGGTCATGGCCTCCACCGAGGGCGCGCCCATCGCCCGCCTTTACGGCACCGCCCGCATATCCGGACAGGTCATCTGGGCCACCCGCCTTGAGGAGGAGAAGGTCACCGAAACCTCCGGCGGCAAGGGCGGCGGGCCAAAGGTCAAGACCACCACCTATCACTATTACGCCAATTTCGCCGTCGGCCTGTGCGAGGGCCCGGCCTCGGCCATCCTGCGCGTCTGGGCCGATGGCAAGGAGCTGGACACCTCGCAGATCACCATGCGCTTTTATCCCGGCGATGAAAGCCAGCAGCCGGACTCCCTCATCGCGGCCAAGCAGGGGCCGGGCAATGCCCCGGCCTATCGCGGCCTGGCCTATGTGGTCTTCGAGCGCCTTTCCCTGGAGCGTTTCGGCAACCGCATCCCGCAACTGTCCTTCGAGATCATGCGCCCGGTGGATGAAACCCTGAGCGCCATCCGCGCGGTCAACATCATCCCCGGCTCCGGTGAGTTCTTTTGTGACCCCGATCCCGTCACCAGCCATGCCGGGGGAGGCGTGACCCGTTCCGAAAACGTCCATGCCCGCTCGCAGACCGCCGACTGGCCGGTTTCCATGGATCAGCTCGCCGCCGCCGCCCCCGCCATAAAGGCCGCCTCCCTGGTGGTGAGCTGGTTCGCCACCGATCTGCGCTGCGCCCATTGCGCCATCCGCCCCGGCGTGGAGGTCCATGCCAAGACCACCACCCCCCATGAATGGAAGGTGGCCGGGCAAAGGCGCGATCAGGCCCATGAGGTCTCCCGCCATGAAGGCCGCCCCGCCTATGGCGGCACGCCGTCGGACGGGTCCGTCATCCGCGCCCTCCGTGACATGCGCGCCCGCGGCATCAGGCCGGTGCTCTATCCCTTCATGCTCATGGACATCCCCGCCGGCAATGGCCTGCCCGATCCCTATGGCCGCCCCGCCCAGCCCGCCTATCCCTGGCGCGGCCGCATCACCTGCGATCCGGCCCCCGGCCAGGCGGCAAGCCCGGACAGGAGCGATGCCGTCAGCGCCCAGGTGCAGGCCTTCATGGGCTCCGCTGCCCCTGCCGATTTCGCCATTTCCGGCGATGAGGTGATCTATTCCGGCCCCGATGAATGGGGCTATCGCCGCTTCATCCTCCATTATGCCCATCTGGCCAAGATCGCCGGCCCCATGGAGGCCTTTCTCATCGGCTCCGAACTGCGCGGCCTGACCACCCTGCGCGACGGCGCGGGAAACTATCCCTTCGTTGCCGCCCTGCGCCAGCTCGCCGCCCAGGTCAAGGCCATCCTGGGGCCGGATGTGAAGGTCTCCTACGCCGCCGACTGGTCCGAATGGTTCGGCCATCACCCCGCCGACGGATCAGGAGATGTCATGTTTCATCTCGATCCGCTGTGGGCCGATGCAGCCGTGGATTTCATCGGCATCGACAACTACATGCCGCTGGCCGACTGGCGCGAGGGACATGACCATGCCGATGCCGCCATCGCTCCTGGCATATACGATCTGGACTATCTGAAATCCAACATCGCCGGGGGTGAATACCATGACTGGTATTATCGCGACCAGGCCGCCCGCGATGCCCAGGACCGCACCCCCATCACCGATGGCGCCCATGGCAAGCCCTGGGTCTTTCGCCCCAAGGACCTTGTGAGCTGGTGGGAGAACCACCATTACGACCGCCCCGGCGGGGTGGAAAAGACCACACCCACCTCCTGGCAGCCGCGCTCCAAGCCCTTCTGGTTCACCGAGCTGGGCTGCCCGGCGGTGGATTTCGGCGCCAATCAGCCCAATGTCTTCACCGATGCCAAGTCGTCCGAATCGGCTCTGCCATATTATTCTTCCGGCCGCCGCGACGACGCCATGCAGCGCCAGTTCCTCGCCGCCCATTTGCAATACTGGACACGGCAAGGCCCGCACAATCCCGTCTCGGATGTCTATGGCGGCCCCATGGTCGAGCCGTCCCGCATCTTTGCCTGGGCCTGGGATGCGCGGCCCTGGCCGGCCTTTCCCCTGCGCGCCGATGTCTGGGCCGATGCCGCCAACCATGAGATTGGCCACTGGCTCAATGGCCGCCTGGGCCAGGCTCCGCTGGAGTGCCTGGTGCGCGCCATTGCCGGGGATTTCGGCTTTCACGATCATCATGTGAAGGCCCTCGGCGCGCAAGCCACCGGCTACGTTCTGGACCGGCCCATGAGCGCCCGCGCCGCCCTTCAGCCCCTGGCGGATGTTTTCGCCTTCGATGCCGTCCAAAGCGCCGGAAGGATCGTCTTTGCCCCTCCGCCCGGCCGTCCCGTGGCGGAGTTTTCCGCCGGCCATCTGGCCGATGACGGGCAAAACCCCCTTTACGAAATCACCCGCGCCACTGCGCTGGAGCTGGCGGCCGCCATGCGCCTGCATTACATGGACCAGGGGCGCGATCACCAGCCCGCCGTGGCCCGCCTGCGCGCCGCTGCCGCCGGTGATGGCCCCTTGCGCGATGTCTCCATCGCCTGCGCCATGCCCCAGTCCCTGGCCCGCGCCCGCGCCGGGGTCATGCTGGCGGCCCTGCGCGCCAATCGCGAGACCCTGAAGCTCATCCTGCCGCCCTCCGCCCTGGGGCTGGAGGCCGGGGATGTCATCCGCCTGGCCCCACAAGGCCGCCTGTGGCGCATCACCCGCCTGCATGGTTCCTTGCAAAGGCACGCCGAACTGCGCGCCCATGAACCATCCGTCTTCAGCCCCCAGAAGGCATCCGCCCGCGCCGGGTTCGCCGCCCTGCCGGCCGTCTTCGGCCCGCCCCTGCTGCGCATCCTCGATCTGCCCTTGCTCGGCGCCGAATCGAAACCGCGCCAGCCGCTGGCCGCGGCCTTCGCCGCCCCCTGGCCGGGGGCTGTCTCCATCATGCGCCATGGCGGCTCCGGCTGGCAGCCGCTGGCCGAGGCCGCCCGCCCCGCCACCATGGGCGAGCTGCTCGATCCCTTGCCCGCCGGGCCCTTGTGGCGCATGGATCGCGCCCATGTCATCCGCGTGCGGTTGCATTCCGGCCTTTTGTCCTCGATCACCAATGAGGCCCTGCTGGAAGGGGGCAATGCCGCCGCCATCGGCAATGAACAGGATGGCTGGGAGATCATCCAGTTCGCCAATGCCGAATTGCTCGCCCCCGGCCTCTGGCGATTGTCGGGCCTGTTGCGCGGCCAGCGCGGCACGGAGCCGGAAATGCCCGCCGCTCATCCCCCCGGCAGCGGTTTCGTCCTGCTCGATGCGGCCCTTGCCCCCTTGCCGATGCACCCCGGCGACCTGGATGTGCAGGTGCGCCTCAAGTCCGGTCCCGCCTCGCGCCCCCATTCCGATCCCTCCTGGGCCGAAAGTTCCTTCACGCCGCGGTTCATCTCCTTGCGCCCCTTGTCCCCGGTGCATCTGAAGGCTGCCCGTCTGGATGATGGCTCCATCCGCTTCACCTGGATCCGCCGTGCCCGCACCGGCGGCGATCCCTGGGGGCGCACCGAGCCACCCCTGGGAGAAGAGACGGAAAGCTACCGGCTGTGGATCATGGATGGCCAGGACATCCGCCGCACCATCGAAACCTCCGCCCCCGAAGCCCTGTGGAGCGCCGCCCGCCAGCAAAGCGATTTTCCCTCCGGTCTGCCCGCGCCGCTCACCGTCCGCGTCGCCCAGGTGTCGGCCGCTTTCGGCCCCGGTCCCCATTGCGAGGAGCAAGTCCATGTCTGAAGACACCACCCGCCTGAAACTTCCTTTCATCGCTGCGGCCCAGGCCCAGAAGCATGTCACCCACAACGAGGCCCTGCTGGCGCTCGATGTCCTTGTGCAGGCCGCTGTTCTGGACAGGGACATGAACATCCCTCCCGCCAGTCCGGCTAAGGGGGATGCCTACATCGTGGCCGCCACTGCAACCGGCGATTGGGCCGGCCATGAGGGCGACATTGCCGCCTGGGCCGATGGCGTCTGGCGCTTTCATGCTCCGGCCAAAGGCTGGCGCGCCTGGGTGGCCGACGAGGATGCGCTTTACATCCACGACGGCGCGGCCTGGACGAAGTTCGAACCTGGCGTTGCAACCGTCAATCCTGTCCCCGGCGGCAAGCTCGGCATAAACACCTCCGCCGATGCCACCAACCGCCTGGCGGTCAAGAGCGATGCCGTGCTTTTCTCCCACGATGACGTGACCCCCGGCTCCGGCGACGTGCAGTTCAAGATCAACAAGGCCGCTGCGACGAACACC
>JALSNA010000462.1 GCA_026987255.1 Hyphomicrobiales bacterium
CTGATCATCGACAAGAACATCCGCGACCTGATGGAACTCGCCCAGCACCATTACATCCTGGAGAAGGGCCGCATCGTCTGGCAGGGGGATTCGGCGGCCCTGCGGGCAGCCAGGGCGGTGCGCGAAAAGCATCTGGGGGTTTGAGCCGGCGCTTTTCGCCAGCCGTGGCATCATTACGGCAATTTCATGATCGGCGTGATGGCAAACGGGGATTTCCGGGCCGTGGTCTGTTATAAATGGCGGCCATGGACAGACGGCTTTTCATGACCGGCGTCATCGTCTCCTGCGCGGCCAATCCGGCGCGGGCGGGCGGGCCCTTTGCCCTTTTTTCCCGCGAGGGGATGGTGAAGCTGGCTCCCGATGGCGGCCTTTATGGACGCTATGCGCGCCGTCTGCTGGCCACCTTGCCGCGTGAGGTGCGCATCCGGGCCGACCTGGAAAAGATCCTCAACCGGCTGGCATCGCAGGCGCGGGTGCGGGCCGGGCGCGCGGCGCTGAAGGCCTCGAACCTGCCCTTGCTGGCGGCGCGCGCCCAGGCGGCGGACATGCTGTTGGGCAATTATGTGGGCCATCATTCTCCCTCCGGGTTCTCCTTTGCGCGCCGCTTCGAGGCCACCGCGGGCCCCTATCACGGCAACCACGCGGAGAATGCCGCACGCGACACCCAGCGCGCGCCGGTGGACGAGTTCAAGGCGGCGCGGCTGTTCCGTCAATGGCTGGACAGCCCCGGCCACAGGCACAATCTCATGCGCCGCGAGTGGCGTTTCGTCTGTACCGGCGCGGTGGCGCGCGGCCAGGCCCTTTACGCGGTGCAGATTTACTGGGAAAAATGATCCCGCAACGATGTGACGGGCAAAGGAGCGGGGCATGCCGCAAACCACGGCACAGGTGCGCGCAGGCATGGCCTTCATCGCCTTGTCGATGGCGATTTTCGCCGTTCAGGATGCCATGACACGGGTTCTGGTGGCGCATATCGCGCCACCCCAGATCATGATGGTGCGGCTGTGGGTTTTTGCCGCCGGGGCCTTGGGTGTGGCTGCTCTTCGGGGCCGCCTCGGTCAGGTCCTGCGGCCGCGGCGTCCGGGATTGCAGTTTCTGCGCGCCGCCTTTTCGGCTCTGGAAATCGTTCTCATCGCCTGGGCCTTGCAATATCTCGGCCTGGCGGAGGCTCACGCCCTGTTTGCCTCCTTCCCGCTGATGGCGGCGCTCATGGCCGCCGTGGCGCTGGGAGAGCGAATCGGCGGCGCGCGGGCAGCAGCCATTGCGGCGGGATTTCTTGGCGCCATGCTGATCGTCAAACCGGGCATGGGCGTCTTCCGGCCACAGGCCTTCATCGCCTTGAGCGCGGCGGCCTGTTTCGCCGCCTATCAGGTGGCCGGGCGGCTGGCGGCGCGCCATGACGATTTTCTCACCTCCATCGTGCAAATCCCGCTCATCGGCGCGGTGCTGCTCACACCGGCGGGCCTGTGGGTCTGGCGCACGCCGCAACAGGCTGAGTGGGGCCTGATCGTGGCCATCAGCGCGGCGGGCATCATGGGGCATCTGTTGCTGGTGCGCGCCCTGGAGCATGCTCCGGCCGCCACCTTGCAGCCCTTCAACTATCTGCTTTTGGCCTTCGCCACCGCGATCGGCGCAGGCTGGTTCGGAGAGCGTCCGGACTGGCTGTCCATTCTGGGGGCGCTGATCATCGCCGCATCCGGGCTTTATTCCGTTTTGCATGGTGATGCGCAGCCTTGATGCGGGCAATTCATCAATAAGGTCTTGATAATATTTTTTGCCAGCCGCACTATGCAGTGCGAGAGAGGGCATGAGCAACCCAACGGGGGCTTGTGAATATGCCTAAGACCACCACCGTGTTGTTGCACGTGGCTTTCGACCGGGCCGCCCGGCTGTTGCGGGCGGCGGATTATGGCCGGGGCCTCAACCCCGCGCAATGGCAGACCCTGCGCTATCTGGCGCGGTGCAACCGCTTTTCCAATTCGCAAAAGGCCCTGGGGGACTATCTGGCAGCCACCAAGGGCACCGTATCACAGACTCTCGCCTCGCTGGTGGCCAAGGGACTGGTCCTCAAGGAGCCGCGCCAGGGCGGCGGGCAAAGCCTGTTTCTGACCGAAAAGGGCCGGCAGGCGCTGGCTGCGGACCCGGCCCTGGACTTCCTGGACAAGCTGGATGCCTTCCCCACCGGAGATCTGAAGAACCTGCTCTATGACCTGGAGAACATGGTTCTGCCCTCACTGGCTCCAGATGCCGCGGCAGAAGCCTTCGGGCCATGCCGGAACTGTGCGCATCTTGAGATGCGCGCAGGCCGCAAGCCGAAATTCCACTGCGGCCATTTCAATGTCCCCTTGAAGAAAAAGGAGACGAAAAACCTGTGCGCCCATGTCAGCCCGCGGCAGCAATGGCTGGACTGACCCGGATTGTGATCCCTCCCCGCGTCCGCCCGGCATCGTCTGGCGGGGGCCTTGGAGTGATTCCCATTGATTTGACTGCAATTTTTGGCAAATCTTCGAACCTGGGAACATGGACGGCGGGGCGGGAGTTGCACCGCCTCGAGAAAAGGGAGCCAGTGCGCCTGGATGCTCAATTCCTGGATGGTCATATATCTGGCCCTGGCCTATGCCGGGGCGCTGTTCGCCATCGCCTGGCTGGGCGACAGGTTTCTGCGCGGGCGCGACGAGAGCCGTCCGCGGCCGATGATCTATGCCCTTTCCCTGGGCGTCTATTGCACCTCCTGGACATTTTTTGGCTCGGTGGGGCTGGCGGCGCGCTCCGGCCTTGATTTCCTGCCGGTCTACATCGGCCCGGCGCTGCTGCTGATGGCGGGATGGCCGCTGCTGCGCAAGCTGGTGCGCATCTCGAAGCGGCAGAACATCACCTCCATCGCCGATTTCATCTCGGCGCGCTATGGCAAGAACCAGATGCTGGGCGCGCTGGTGGCGCTGGTGGCCATCGCCGGGGTGGTGCCCTATGTCGCCTTGCAGCTGAAAGCCATTTCCATGTCGTTGCAAATGCTCATGCCCGACATGGGCGAGGGGCGCGGATGGTTGTTCTTTGCCCACGCCCGGGACGGAATGGCCTTTCTGGTCACCCTGGCTCTGGCCGGGTTCGCCATGCTTTTCGGCACCCGTCATATCGATGCCACCGAGCATCAGCATGGCATGATCCTGGCCATCGCGGTGGAATCGGTGGTCAAGCTTCTGGCCTTTCTGGCGGTGGGGATTTTCGTCGTTTTCTGGCTCATGGGAGGCCCGGAGGAATTCATCAGGCGCATGTCCGGATCTTCAGCTCCGGTCCAGGTCTTCACCCATGGCGCCAATCTGGCCAAATGGTTGACCATAACCTTGTTGTCCATGCTCGCCTTCATTCTGCTGCCTCGCCAGTTCCACGTGGCGGTGGTGGAGAACACCAATCCCGGCGACGTGCGCCAGGCGGCGTGGCGCTTCCCGCTCTATCTGGTGGCGATCAATCTGTTCGTGGTGCCCATAGCCATGGCCGGGCTGCTGATCCTGGGGCCAAAGGTGGATGGCGACACTTATGTCCTGGCGCTGCCCCTGACAACGGGGCATGCGGGCGTGGCGCTGCTGGCCTTCATAGGCGGGCTGTCGGCGGCCACCGCCATGGTCATCATCGAGACCGTGGCCTTGTCCATCATGGCGTGCAACAACCTCGTCATGCCCTACATGCTCTCGCGCGGGCCGGCGGGCGGGGTGCCCTATGAGAACATGGGCCAGGTCCTGCTCATCATCCGCAGGGCCGCCATCGCCGCCATGCTGGCGCTGGCCTATGGCTATTACCGCATGGCCGGGACATCGGAAGCCCTGGCCCAGACGGGACTGATCTCCTTTGCCGCCGTGGCGCAGTTCGCGCCCGCGATGCTGGGCGGGCTGGTCTGGCGCAGGGCCACGGCGAAGGCGGCCATGGCGGCCATAGCAGTGGGTTTTCTGGTCTGGTTCTACACCCTTTTGCTGCCCGCCTTCGCCGGCACCGGCTGGATACCCGCCACCTTCATAAGTCACGGGCCGGGCGGGCTGGCCTTCTTGCGGCCGCAGAATCTTTTCGGATCGGATCTCGATTCCCTCACCCATGGCGTCATCTGGTCCCTGGGGTTGAACATGGCGGCCTGGCTTGGGGTTTCCATGCTGACACGCACGAGCGCACCGGAGCGTCTGCAAGCGGCTGTTTTCGCAGCTCCAGGGCAGGATGATGAAACGTCCGGCCTGGGGTTGTGGCGCGCCCCGGTGTCCATCGGGCAACTGCAATCCACGGTGGCGCGTTACCTGGGGAAGGAGAGAACGCAGCGCTCCTTTGCCCAGTTCGCCGCCCAGGCGCAAATCGACCTCAACCCGCGGGCGGAGGCCGACATCCGCCTGTTGCGCTTCGCCGAGCGCCAACTGGCAGCGGCGGTGGGAGCGGCCTCCTCGCGGCTGGTCATGGCCATGCTTTTAGAGCGCGTCACCGAGAACCGTGAAGGGGCGCTTTTGCTGCTCGATGACGCCTCGGCGGCCATTCAATACAATCGCGACCTGCTGCAATCGGCCATAGATCACGTGCGCCAGGGCATTGGCGTCTTCGACCGCACCTACAAGCTGATCTGCTGGAACCGGCAGTTCCGCCATCTGCTGCGCCTGCCGCCGGACATGGGGCGGGTCGGCGTGCCGCTGGACGAGATCCTGCGCCGGGTGGTGGCCAGCGCCAGCACCGGCGAAGAGCCGCAAGAGGCCCTGGCGCGGCGTTTTGCCTGCGTCACGGAAACCTTCGAGCCGTATCAGGAGCGTCTTGAGCCCGATGGCGCGGTGCTGGAGGTGCGCGCCTCACGCATGCCCGATGGTGGCGTGGTCATCACTTTCGCCGACATCACCAAACGGGTGCTGTCGGCCGAGGCATTGCAAATGGCCAATGAACTGCTGGAAAGGCGGGTGGCCGAGCGCACCAGGGAGCTGACCCGTCTCAACGAGGAGCTGGCGCGCGCCAAGGCCCAGGCGGAGAGCGCCAACCTGGACAAGACCCGCTTCATCGCCGCCGCCAGCCATGACATCCTGCAACCGCTCAACGCGGCGCGGCTGTTCACCTCTTCGCTGGTGGAAGAGGCCAGGGAGGGAAAAGCGGCCATGCTGGCGCGCAACATCGACGCCTCCCTGGAATCGGTGGAGGAGATTCTCACTGTTCTTCTGGACATATCGCGTCTCGATGCAGGGGCGATCTTGCCGGAGTGGTCGATATTCCCCATTCAGGACATTCTGCTGCCCCTGGAGCGCGAAATGTCGGCCCAGGCGCGCGCCAGGGGGCTGGATTTTCGCGTGGTCCCATGCAGCGCCTGGGTGCGTTCCGACCGGCGCATGTTGCGCAGGCTGGTGCAGAATCTGTTGTCCAACGCCATCAAGTATACACCCTCCGGCCGTGTTCTCATGGGGTGTACCCGCCATGGGGAGAATTTGCGCATCCATGTGATCGATACCGGCCCCGGGATCCCTTCGGCCAAGCAGAAAATCATCTTTCGGGAGTTCGAGCGGCTGAGTGAAAATAGTTGCGGCGAATCCGGCCTCGGGCTGGGACTGGCCATAGCCGAGCGCCTGTCACGCATGCTGCGATGTGATCTGGCCCTGCACTCGCGGCCGCAGAAGGGGACATCCTTCACCCTGACCCTGCCGCTGGCGCAACCTGGCGCAGATGCCGGGAAAACAAGGCGCGCCCGGCCGGCGCGCTTGCAGGCCGCACAGGTGCAACACGGCGCGGTGGTGCTGGTCATCGACAATGAACCGGCCATTCTGGAGGGCATGAAAAAACTGCTGGGCGGATGGGGCTGCACGGTGTTGTGCGCGGCATCGGGAACCCAGGCAGCGGCCACCCTGCGCGCCAGCGAAGCGCCGCTGGACATGATCCTGGCAGATTATCACCTGGACAACGAGGATGGGCTGGAAGTCATCGAAATGCTGCGCGCCATGGCCGGACGGCCCATAGCGGCGGCCCTGATCACCGCCGACCGCGCAAACGAAACGCGGGCGCAGGCGCGCCGCCATGACGTGACGTGCCTGCACAAGCCGCTCAAACCGGCCGCCCTGCGCGCCGTGCTGAATCAGGCCTGCGCCCAGCGTCCGGCCAGCCCGGCCGATGCCTGATCACGACGAGCAATCATCGCACACAAGCTGGGTGGACTGGCGCGGGCGCAGCATGACCTCTTCTTGCAAGATGGCGGTGTCCGTGCCGATCACGTAACCGATGATGGGCTTGAAGGCATAGCAGCCGCGCGCGACGATCAGGTCATTGCCATCGGTCATGAGGGTCTTCATCTTTGCCGTCACGACCGGAGCGGCGCCACAATTCACCGAACCCTTCTTGTATTCCCAGACCTTTCTGACTCTGGATCCGTTCCTGCGAAAAGTATAAAGCGCCAGACCGATTTTCGAATTGGGGAAGGGATCGAGGATGGGCTTGGTGGCCTTGAAATAGCCATCCAGGTCGGACTTGGTGACCTTGCCGTTGGCCTGGGTGGCCAGATCGGCGATGGTGTTTGTCGCCAAGGTGACCTTGCGGCTGGCGGAAATCATGTCGGTGAGGTCGATCAGGCCGGTGAAGAGCATGGCCATGACCGGAAAGACCAGCGCGGCCTCAATGGCGGCGGCGCCACCGGAATCCTTCAGATACCTTTTCAACAAGGGTTTGCGCGCCTTGCTTTTCGCATATGTGTTGAAAAATCTCATTTGCGGCACCTTTCCGGTATTACATCTCATGTTCAGCTGTCGCCATAGGGTTCGTTGCGGAAGGCCGCGCCGGTGGCCAGCA
>JALSNA010000463.1 GCA_026987255.1 Hyphomicrobiales bacterium
GAGGCGGGGCGGATGCCTTTCAGCCTTGTCATCGGGCAAGGGCTTGTCTTCCGGCGCCGGCTTGTCTGCCTTTGCCATCTTGTCCGCCCTGGCAGGCTTTTTGCCCTGTGGGGCCGGGCTGGCGGGCTTGTCATCTGTCTTGTCCTGGCCGGAGGGGCTGGCCTGTGCTTTCCCGGGGGCGGAGGATGTCTTGCCGGTCTTGTCCGGGTTGGTGTTTGCGGTCCTTGCCGTCTTCTCGGCGGGGGAATCCTGGCCGTTCCCGTCTTTCTTCGTCTTGCCGGGGGTATCCTTGTCCTTGATTTCGTCCGCCTTGAGGTCGATCACCGGCGGGCGTGCCGCGCCGCTCTTGCCTGGCTTTTCATCCCTGGCCATGGAAATACCCCCTGTTGATCCGTCTGCCGCAGTGATTCATGACTGTGTGGCATAATATGGCATCTGGCGGCCCGAGGCGAGTCTTGCGGTGGAATAATGTAAAGGGCGCGCGAGACGTTTTCGTCTTGCGCGCCCTTTGGCTTGCGAATATCTGGCCACGCGGCCGGGTCAGAGAACCTTGACGCGGGTGCCCGGCTTGACGCGGTTGTAGAGGTCGATAACTTCCTCGTTGAGCATGCGGATGCAGCCGGAGGAGACGGCGCGGCCGATGGTCTGCGGCGCGTTGGTGCCGTGGATGCGATACATGGTGTCGCGCTTGCCCTGGTAGAGATAAAGGGCACGCGCCCCGAGCGGATTGCGCGGGCCGCCCTCCATGACATCGGGCAGGCGGCGGCCATACTGTTTCAGTTCGCGGGCGATCATCTCCGCCGGGGGGCGCCAGGCGGGCCACTTGGCCTTGCGGCCGATATAGGCATTGCCCGACCAGGTGAAACCGGCGCGGCCGACGCCGACGCCATAGCGGATGGCCTTGCCGCCGGGCAGGATGTAATAGAGCGCCCGTTCCCTGGTCTTGATGACGATTTCGCCCGGTCTGCCGCCGGAATAGGGCACGATGCGCTTGCCGCGATAGGTGGAGCGGCGCGTAGATGCCCCGCCGAGGGCGGAGGTGAAATTGAAATGCCTCTTCGTGCCGGCAAGAGCGGGCAGGCTGCCCAGCGCCAGGGCGGCGCCCGAAAGAAGGAAAAGTCTGCGGTCTGGCCGTTTCATCGCGGTTCTCCGGTTTTGTCTCGCATGGGTCAGGATATTGCTCCATCTGGTCAATTTTTCCTTAAAGGAGCGGGGAAAAATCGCACCGGATGGAGGCCTGGTCAGCAAGACTCACCTTGAGCGAAAAGCCGATGACTTGCCAGACAAACCACCGTGAGGTTTCTTGCCATCTGGTCATGATCGGGAGGGGCAAAAGCATTCAAGGCTGGTTTCATCCTGCCGATTTTGCCCGTCAGGCAAGATGGAAAACGCCGGCCGCGGGGGCCGGCGTCGTGTTTCATTACCGAATCGATTTG
>JALSNA010000464.1 GCA_026987255.1 Hyphomicrobiales bacterium
CCCGGAAGGATTGCTCCACCGCCAGGGCAGCGGCGCGCATCTCCTGCGCATCGGTGCTTTCCACCAGGGCGACAAAGGAATTGTCCAGTTGCGGAAAGGCGCCGGTCAGCCGCTGGTAGTCCTGGCGGAAATCCAGTTCCGGATTGATCATCCGCGCCGGATTGGTATCCACCTTCAGCCACAGCACCGCCGCCGCCAGCGACAGGGCCGCCGCCAGCCCCCAGATGGCCAGCACCGCCAGCGCATGGCGGGCGCTGAAGACGGCCACAGCGGCCAGCCATCCGGCCAGGCCGGAAAGGGTTGCGGATTTTGGCCCCTTGCCCATCACCATCAGGCCGTCAAGCCGTTTTCTTCGCCCCGCCAAGGGCGTTTTTTGCTATCCGCGTCAGGCTCTCCCAGGCCGGACCGGGAAAGCGGTGCAGCCCCTCCATGACATCCTCGAAAGCGCTCATGAACCACTCCACATCGGCCTTCGAGAGAACCAGCGGCGGTATCAGCTTGATGGTGTGCATGTGATGGCCCGCCACCTGGGTGAGTATGCCGTGTTTTTCCAGCATCGGCATGGTGATGGCCTGGCAGAACAGATCGGCGTTCATGGAGTTGACCATCCTCCAGGCCGTCTTCAGCTTCAGGGACCTGGGCGGGCCGAAATCGATGGCGATCATCAGCCCGCGCCCGCGCACCCGGTGCATGAACTCGTAGCGCTCCACCAGGGCCGAAAGCCGCTCCATGAGCATCCCGCCCATGAGCTGTGCATTCTCCGCCAGTTTTTCGTCCTCCAGCACCGCCAGCGTGGCCAGAACGGCGGTGGCGGCGAAATTGGACTTGCCGAAGGTGGAGGAATGGATCACCGACCGCTCCAGGGAGGAAAAGACCGAATCATATATCCGCTCGCCCATGAGCAGCGCCGAAACCGGCACGAAACCGCCCGACAGCGCCTTGGACATGAGCACCATGTCCGGCTCCACCCCCTCTTCGTGGTGCAGGGCAAGGAAGCGGCCCGTGCGCCCCGCCCCGGTCTGCACCTCGTCCACGACGAACAGGGCTCCATGCGCATGGCACAACCGGCAGGCTTCGGCCAGGTATCCGGGCGGCGGCACATGCACCCCCTTGCCCTGGATGGGCTCGATGAAGAAGGCCGCCACATCGCCCTTCGCCAGCTCTTCCTCCAGCGCCGCCAGATCGCCGAAGGGCACCATTGCGGTGGGCGTGAAAGGCCCGAAGCCGTCGCGGAAGACCTCGGAGCCGTTGAGCGCCAGCGCCCCGGTGGTCAGCCCGTGAAAGGCCGAGCGGGCATGCACGATGCGCGCCCGCCCGGTGGCCTTGCGGGCAAACTTGATGGCCGTCTCGTTGGCCTCCGCCCCGGTGGAGCCGAAATAGACCTTCTCCAGCCCGTACCCCACCTTCTCCTTCAGCGCCTTGGCCGCCAGCGCCA
>JALSNA010000465.1 GCA_026987255.1 Hyphomicrobiales bacterium
CCAGGAGCTCAAGCGCCCGGCCGCGGCCATGGAGGCCTATCGCGCCGCCTTGCTGATCTATCCCGGCATGACCCCGGCCAGGGAAGCCCTGAAGGCCCTGGAGCTGAAACTGGATCAGACCATTTGAAACCAATGGGGTTTTGAAAAAACGCTTGCGCATTCATTCTCCCCCGCTGCCAACCACCCATAGTGTCCCATGATTTGGGTGGTTGGCAGGGGGGATGGTCTTCAGACAGTTGATGGAGATGCCCAATTGCGCATCTGCCAGCCCAGGATGCGTTAACCATTTGGCAAGGTTTTTCCGCTTGCGCCCCTCTGGCAATGGCGCAACCCTTTAATTTTTCATTAAAATATGCTACACACCCCGTTCAGGCAAAGCATCAGGCGCGATCCGGGCCGGGTCCGGCAGGGATGGCCCGGTGTCTTTTTGCGCGAGCTGTGCGCAAGCGCGAGCCGGAATTTCGATGGGGCCGGAGCATGTGCGTCTGTCCCGGCGCGGGATGGGCGCGAAAAAGGCACGATCGGGCACACGATAGCGCAAGCGCGCTTCGCTCACGGGCCGGGATCGTGCGCTCCACAATACTGAAAAACGAGGTAGCTGCAACATGGCGTCAAAAAAAACAAAGCTGAAATTCAAGGCTGGCGAATTCATCGTCTATCCGTCCCACGGCGTTGGCAAGATTGTCGATATCGAGGAGCAGGAAATCGCCGGCATGACGCTGGAACTCTATGTGATCGACTTCGAGAAGGACAAGATGCGCCTGCGCGTGCCCACCAACAAGAGCGAGCAGATCGGCATGCGCAAACTCTCCGGCAAGGACATGATCGGCGAGGCGCTCAAGGTGCTCAAGGGCAAGCCCAAGGTCAAGCGCACCATGTGGTCGCGCCGCGCCCAGGAGTACGAGGCCAAGATCAATTCCGGCGATATCGTTTTCGTCGCCGAGGTGGTGCGCGATCTGTTCCGCTCCGAGCGCCAGCCGGAGCAGTCCTATTCCGAGCGCCAGCTCTATGAGGCCGCCCTGGCGCGCATGGCCCGCGAGGTCGCGGCGGTGAAGAAGGTGGATGAAAAGACCGCCACAGAGGACATTGTCAAGGTGCTTGACGCTGCCGCCCAGAAGGCGGAAGCCGCCGCCGCCGAAAAGGCCGAAGCCTCGGGCAAGGCGGCCTGATCCTCCCTTTGCCCGAAGAGACAACCATCAACAGCGGGGAAACCTTTACCGGTTTTCCCGCTTTTTTCATTGGGCATCCATTAGTCGGACGTGAAGAAAAGTTTTCCAGCCTGCCTGGCAGGCTGGAAATACTTTTCTTCAGGAAAAACAAGGCGTCCTGCTGACTTGGGGCGGCCCGGCGTCAGCAGGACATCATTTTTGGCCCCAAGTAAATTGCAAGGTTCTGACAGAAAATCTGTCAGAACCTTGCAATTCACGGATTGTCAGAATGCCAGAAAATGCTGTGTATTCAATCTGTTGTGAATACTTCACATGCGACCCATTAACTGTCTTGAAGACCATCCTCACCCCCTGCCAGCCACCCGTAGTGTCCCATGGTTGGGATGGTTGGCAGGGGTGAGGATGAACGCGCAAGCGTTTTTAGGGTCAGGACTCATAAAGAGGGATGACATATGCAGGATTTAGGCAAAATATCAGCTTTCTTTCGTCCGCGGGCAATACCTGAAGGTATTGTCGAGGGCGAAAGGACGCTGATATGCAGCATAAATCCTGCAGTAGCCGTGCAAATTTATGGGTCCTGACCCTAGGGCGTAGACCCCATTGATTGTGGCGAGAGTGGATCGGGCCTGTCTTCAGGAAACGGCGCTGATGGCCGCGTAGGCGGCGGCCGCTCCGGTCATGAGTGCGGACAGGACAAGAGCTGTCAGGATGTAACGGAGAAATCTGGCGTCGGCCTGCAAGGCGTTCATGGATGAAAGGCTCCCGTCTTGATTGGCGGCGCAAGGCAAACCCTTGGCTTCATCCAGCGACTTTACGCATTCCATTGTTAATGCCCCCTGAATGCATTCCATTTAGATGCTCTCTATCCTGATTCCACTGACCGGGCCAAGATTCTTTTTACTTTTTATCCCCCATGCTCCATGCGCAAAAGGCCGCAGGGGGGGAGGGAGCAGGAAGATGCAAGCAATGGCCGGCTATTCCCAGGAGCGGATATCGACGAAATATCCGGCGATGGCCGCCGCCGCCGCCATGGCCGGGGAGACCAGATGGGTGCGGCCCTTGTAGCCCTGCCGGCCCTCGAAATTGCGGTTCGAGGTGGAGGCACAGCGCTCGCCCGGCTCCAGCCGGTCCGGATTCATCGCCAGGCACATGGAACAGCCCGGCTCGCGCCATTCGAAACCGGCCTCGGTGAACACCTTGTCCAGCCCCTCGGCCTCGGCCTGCTGCTTGACCAGCCCGGAGCCGGGCACCACCATGGCCGAGACGCGGGCATCCACCTTCTTGCCCCTGGCGATGGCGGCGGCGGCGCGCAGATCCTCGATGCGGCCATTGGTGCACGAGCCGATGAACACCCGGTCGATGGTGATGTCGGTCATCTTCTGGTTCGGCGCAAGGCCCATGTAGTCCAGCTTGCGCTCCACCATGGCGCGCCGCTCGGCATCCGCGATGCCGGCCGGATCGGGCACCCGCCCGTCGATGGACACCACATCCTCCGGCGAGGTGCCCCAGGTGACCAGGGGCGGCAGATTGGCCGCGTCCAGCTCGATTTCGGCATCGAAAACCGCATCCTCGTCGGTTTTCAGGCTCTTCCAGTAGGCCACGGCCTTTTCCCAGGCCTCGCCGCTGGGCGCCATGGGACGGCCCTCGAAATAGGCGATGGTCTTTTCGTCCGGCGCGATGAGTCCGGCGCGCGCCCCGGCCTCGATGGACATGTTGCACACCGTCATGCGGCCCTCCACGGACATGTCGCGAAAGACCTCTCCGGCATATTCGATGACATATCCGGTGCCGCCGGCGGTGCCCAGCTTGCCGATGATCGCCAGGATCACGTCCTTGGGCGTCACTCCATCGGGCAGCTTGCCGTTGACGGTGACCCGCATGTTCTTCGCCTTCTTCTGGATCAGCGTCTGGGTGGCCAGCACGTGCTCCACCTCGGAGGTGCCGATGCCATGCGCCAGCGCCCCGAAGGCGCCATGGGTGGAGGTATGGGAATCGCCGCACACGATGGTGGTTCCGGGCAGGGTGAAGCCCTGCTCCGGGCCGATGATGTGCACCACGCCCTGGCGCGGATCGAAGGCATCGAAATAGGTGATGCCGAACTCTTTGGCGTTTTTCGCCAGGGTCTCGATCTGCAGCTTGGCCTGAGGATCGTCGATACCCCTGGAGCGGTCCGTGGTCGGCACGTTGTGATCGACCACCGCCAGGGTCTTTTCCGGATGGGCCACCTTGCGCCCGGCGTTGCGCAGCCCCTCGAAGGCCTGCGGGCTGGTGACCTCGTGAACCAGATGACGGTCGATGTAGATGAGCGAGGAGCCATCCTCGGCGGTGTCGATCAGATGCGCGTCCCAGATCTTGTCATAAAGCGTGCGGCCGGTCATGGCAGTGATGCGTCCCGTTGCTGGTTCGGACTGGATGAAATTTGCGCCCAACATATTGCCGGAATAGGCGGCTGTCCATGCAAAAAGGGCGGAAAAGACACCCCTTTTCCGCCCCTGCTAGGGCGTAGACCCATAAACCCCGCGCTGCCAGCGCCGCTTATTTGGCGGACTTGGCGGCCGCCAGCCTGGCCTCGTTGGCGGCCTTCAGCTTGGCCACCTGGTGGCGCGGGCGCTCCGGAATGCGGGCGGCCTTGCCGGTGCGGCCGCGCAGATAATAGAGCTTGGCGCGGCGCACCTTGCCATAACGGGTCACGGTGATGCCCTCCACCAGCGGCGAATAGATGGGAAAGACGCGCTCCACGCCCTCGCCATAGGAGATCTTGCGCACCGTGAAGCTCTCGTTCAGGCCGGAACCGGAACGGGCGATGACCACGCCCTCGAAGTTCTGGATGCGCGAGCGCTGCCCTTCGGTGACGCGATAGGCGACGATGACGGTATCGCCGGGGCGGAAATCCGGAATGGCGCGCTTGGCGGCGATCTTCTCCGCCTGCTCTTTTTCGAGCTGCTCGATGATGTTCATGGGCTCAAATCCTCAAGGCAAAATCTGGGCGAAAAAACCGCCACCACCCGGCACCCGTCTCCTCCCCGGCCGGGGCGAAGAAGGCTGCAAGATGGTGGTTGGCCGTTTCCGCCGGAAATGGTGGGCAGGATATAGACGCGAAAACGGCGGCAAGTCAATGACAAAGGTGGCGGAAAAATGCACCTTCAGCGGCTTTTTGCCGCCGCTTGCTCAAAAGCCCAGGCGCCGTTTCAGCTCCCCGGGGCTCATGCCCGCCGCGCGCAGGGCCCGCAAGGATGTATCCGCCAGGCTCTTGGAGAGCTTGCGGCCACCTTCGCCGGTGATCAGGCGATGGTGGACATAGACCGGCTCGGGCAGACCAAGAAGCCTTTGCAGGAGGCGGTGAATGGCGCTGGCATGAAACAGATCCTGCCCGCGGGTGACGTGGGTGATCCCCTGGGCGGCATCGTCCACCACCACGGCGATGTGATAGGACACGCCAATGTCACGCCGCGCCAGGATGACATCCCCCCAGTCTTGGGGGCGGGCCGCAATGATGCCGCGCTCTGCGGCCGGGCCGGAGCCTTCTTCCTGCCATGTCAGCGGCGCGCCCAAGGCGCTCAGGGCCTTGTCCATGTCCAGCCGCCAGGCCACGTCATGGCGGGCGACATCCCGCCCCTTGCAGGTTCCGGGATAGAGCGGCGCGCCATCGGGATCACAGGGCCAATGCGGTTTTCCGGCGATGGCCTGGCGGATATCCTTGCGCGAGCAGGCGCAAGGGTAGAGCACGCCAAGATCGCGCAGCTTGCGCAGGGCATCCTGGTAGGCGGCCATGTTGCGGCTCTGGCGCAGCACCGGCTCTTGCCAGCTCACCCCCAGCCAGCGCAGGTCTTCGGCAATGGCCCGCACATACTCCTCGCGCGCCCTGGTGGTGTCGATATCCTCGATGCGCAGCACGAACCGCCCGCCCCTGTCCTGTGCATGGCGGGCGCTGAACAGGGCCGAATAGGCATGCCCCATATGCAACAGCCCATTGGGGCTGGGCGCAAAACGGGTTGTCACGTTCTTGTCACCAGGATGGTTCATAGGCGGAACCATAAACCAAAGCCACCCGCAAGGCAGCCCGCAACATGCGCCAGCGCAAAAAGAGGCCCGATCCCCCTCACGGACGCCTTACCCACAATCTGGGTGGCCGGGAGGGGGCGCGGGCCGGCGCGACGCGCCTCAGCGCACAAAGAAGGCCCGATCCCCCTCACGGACGCCTCACCCACAATCTGGGTGGCCGGGAGGGGGAGCGGGCCGGTGCGACGCGCCTCAGCGCAAAAAAAGGCCCGATCCCCCTCACGGACGCCTCACCTACAATCTGGGTGGCCGGGAGGGGGCGCGGGCCGGAGCGACGCGCCTCAGCGCACAAAGAAGGCCCATGCCCCCACCCAACCGCCTTGCGTATAATCCTGGGCGGTTGGGTGGGGGCGTGGGCCGGCGCGACGCGCCTCAGCGCAAAAAAGCAGGCGTGGGCCGGTGCGACGCACTTCCGTGCAAAAATGCACCGCGGGCCGGAGCGATGCGTCTCAGCGCACAAATCGCGCAAACCCCTTTGCGCGCATGACACGTGAACAAATATTTTTGCCATGAGGTGAATTGAGGGGCTATAGTCCCTTCCGATCCAGGGGAGATGGCCGATGACCTTGCAGGAGGCGGACAGATCGCACGGGATGTTCTATCCGGCGCTGGTGCTCAATGCCGATTACCAGCCGCTGAGCTATTATCCCCTTTCCCTGTGGAGCTGGCAGCAGGCCATCAAGGCGGTCTTCCTCGAGCGCGTCCAGGTGGTTTGCGAATATGATCAGCTGGTGCATTCGGCCCGCATGGCCTTGCGCCTGCCTTCGGTCATCGCCCTGAAGGATTATGTCTCGCCGCCGCGGCGGGCCGCCTTCACCCGCTTCAATGTCTTTTTGCGCGATGGCTTTTGCTGTCAGTATTGCGGCTCGGACGAGGAGCTGACCTTCGATCACGTCATTCCGCGCTCGCGCGGCGGGCGCACCGAATGGACCAATGTCGCCGCCGCCTGTTCGCCCTGCAATCTGAAGAAGGCCAACCGCACCCCGCGCGAGGCCGGCATGCGCCTGCGCGCCAAGCCCCATGAACCAACGCCGCACGAGCTGCACAACCTGGGCCGCAAGTTCCCGCCCAACTTCCTGCACGATAGCTGGCTCGATTACCTCTACTGGGACGCCGAACTGGAACCTTGATCCCAAACCCGGCGCAACACACTTCCGTGCCCAAAAATAGGCCCGATCCCCAGCGCAAAAGAAGGCCCGTGTCCCCTCACGGACGCCTCACCTATCATCTGAGTGGCCTAAGCGGGGGCGCGGGCCGGTGCGATGCACTTCCGTGCACAAAGAAAGGCCCGATCCCCCTCACGGACGCCTCCCCCATAATCTGGGTGGCCGGGAGGGGGAGCGGGCCGGTGCGAGTGCGCAAACCCCTTTGCGCACACAAACAAAAGACCAAGGCCCATGCCCCCACCCAACCGCCTTGCGTATAATCCTGGGTGGTTGGGTGGGGGCGTGGGCCGGAACGACGCACTTCCGTGCAAAAATGCGGGAGCGGGCCGGAACGATGCGCCTCAGCGCAAAAAGAGGCCCG
>JALSNA010000466.1 GCA_026987255.1 Hyphomicrobiales bacterium
GCTATGGAATAGGTTGCGGGTGGGAAAAGGCGGTCAACCTTTCCCGTAACAACAGGCAAAAGGGGCTGTTCCGGTGACGGGCCGGCCTTTGTTGCACAGGGAAATCTCTTTCCAAGGGGACTGAAATGAAATCACTTATACGCAAGGCCTTGATGCTCTCGACGGCTGCCGGGTTCGGGCTTGCGCTGGCTGGCGCCGCGCATGCCCAGGGGCAGCTCGAGGCCATCATGAAGGCGCGCGGCCTGACCGAAAAGGACGTGCTCGCCGCCGCCAAGACCTATGTGCCGACGGGCAAGCGCGATGACTTCATCGTCTTTTCGTCGGGCGGCCAGTCGGGCCAGATCATGGTCTATGGCATTCCGTCCATGCGCATCCTGAAGTTCATCGGCGTGTTCACGCCGGAGCCCTGGCAGGGCTATGGCTTCGACGACGAATCCAAGAAGGTGCTGGCCGGTGGCCGCATCAATGGCAAGGACATCCTGTTCGGCGACACCCACCATCCGGCCATCTCGGAGACCAAGGGCGCCTATGACGGCGAGTATCTGTTCATCAACGACAAGAACAACCCGCGCGTCGCCGTCATCGACCTGAAGGACTTCGAGACCAAGCAGATCGTCGTCAACCCGATCATGATGTCCGAGCACGGCGGCACATTCGTGACGCCGAACACCGAGTATGTCATGGAGGCGACGCAGTATCCGGCGCCGCTGGGCAAGAACGCCGGTTACGTGCCGCTGTCGAAGTTCAACGAGAAGTTCCGCGGCGCGGTCACCTACTGGAAGTTCGACCGCAAGAAGGGCCGCATCGTGCCGGAGGAATCCTTCTCCTTCGAGCTGCCGCCCTATTCGCAGGACCTGTCGGACGCCGGCAAGCGCGCTTCCTATGGCTGGGGCGCCACCAACTCCTTCTGCTCGGAGCGTTATGTGGGCGGCATCGAGAAGGGCCGTCCGCCGTTCGAGGCCGGCTGTTCGCAGAAGGACACCGACTTTTTGCACCTGACCTACTGGAAGAAGGCGGTGGACGTGGTCAAGGCCGGCAAGGTCAAGAAGATCAACGGCCATGACGTGATCATGATGGACACCTCCATCAAGGAAGGCCTGCTCTATCTGATCCCGGAGCCGAAGTCCCCGCATGGCGTGGACTTCTCGCCGGACGGCAAGTACATCATCGTCTCGGGCAAGCTGGATACCCATGCCTCGGTCTATGACTGGGCCAAGATCCAGAAGCTGATCAAGGCCAAGGACTTCGCCGGCAAGGATCCCTACGGGCTGCCGATCCTCGATCTGAAGAAGTCCCTGCACACCCAGGTGGAAGTGGGCCTCGGGCCGCTGCACACCCAGTATGACTCCAAGCCCTGCGTGGTCTACACGTCGATCTACGTGGACTCCATGGTCACCAAGTGGGACTACTGCAAGGGCAAGGTGCTGGATCAGCTGCACATCCACTACAACATCGGCCATCTGATGACCATGGAAGGCGATACGGTGGAGCCGCAGGGCAAGTGGCTGGTGTCGCTGAACAAGCTGGCCATCGACCGCTTCAACCCGGTGGGCCCGCTGCATCCGCAGAACCACCAGCTCATCGACATCACCGGCGACAAGATGATCCTGACCAAGGACATGCCGGTGCCGCTGGGCGAGCCGCACTACGCGGTGGCCATCCGGGCCAGCAAGCTGCACCCGATCGTGCGTTACAAGCTGGGCTGGAACTCGCGCGAGGACAAGAAGTCCGAATTCCGGACCCGTCCGGGCCGCGAGAAGATGGTCATGAAGGATGGCGTGCTGCATGTCTATGGCACGGTGATCCGCTCGCACATCACGCCCGAGATCATCGAGGTGGAGCAAGGTCAGAAGATTTCCATCCATCTGACCAATGTGGAGCGCGCCGAAGACGAGACCCACGGCTTCGCCATCTCTGGCACCAACGTCAACCTGTCGATCGAGCCGGGCAAGACCGTCTCCGCCACCTTCGTGGCCGACAAGGCCGGCGTGTTCCCCTACTACTGCACCGAGTTCTGCTCGGCGCTGCATCTGGAAATGGAAGGCATCCTGCTGGTGCGTCCGAAGGGCATGAAGGCGCAGAACGCCTCGGTGTCCGAGGGCCAGAAGTACACCGAAGCCGACTACAAGAAGCAGTACTCGCAGAACCTGGGCGTGCAGAAGGTCATCGACAGCGTCGTGAACTTCATCGTGTCGCGCAACTTCAAGGATTATCCGACCGTGGTCGGCCTTGTCGAGGACGCCACCGACCAGCTGAAGTTCGCTGCCGACGCCAAGAAGAAGGCCGAGGACTTTGCCGCCAAGAAGGACTGGCAGAACGCCACCCTGTGGGCCCAGCAGTGGTTCCAGTATCAGGTCAAGGCGGCCGACATCGGCCTGCGCGCCAAGACCTATCTGGAGCAGAACGGCGCCAAGGTCATCAAGAAGTAAGCCGGTCTGAAAGACGGCTTGCCGCTTGAAGTGGCCGAAAACATGACGACGGGGGGTGGCATTGGCTGCCCCCCGTCAAACATGGAAGGATTTGTTTGTTCCATATTGTGGAATGGGCCTTCATTGATGGGGGCAATCGAGTGGAGAGCAGGAGAGCACCTATGAATTCAATGCGAATCATCACCCGCGCCGCTTTGGCCGTTGTTCTTGGCGTGGCCTTTTCCGCCGGTCTTGGCGGCGGCGCGGTGCCCGGAACCGGCGCGGTCAAGAGCGCCCAGGCAGGCGAGAAAAAGAAAAAGCACCCGGGCAAGCGCGCCTACCGCCGCATGACCTGCATCGCCTGTCATGGCAAGGATGGAAAGCGCGCCATTCAGGACTATCCTTATCTTGCCGGGCAGGACAAGAAATACCTGATCAAGCAGACCAGGGACATCGTCACCGGCAAGCGCAAGGGCGGCAAGAATGCCCAGGGCAAGGATCGCGCCTCGCCCATGCGCGGCTCGCTGGTGACGCCGGAGGGCAAGGTGCGCATCTCCGATGAGCAGATCGAGCAGATCGCCGATTATCTCTCCGGCCTGGAGCCGGCCAAGCCGAAGCCGGCGGCGGATCTGAAGCCGGAGGACATCGAGGCGGGCAAGAAGCTCTACAAGAAGAAGCGCTGCAAGACCTGCCATGGCAAGGGCGGCAAGAAGCCTCTGAAGGGCTATCCCTACCTGGCCGGACAAAAGGCCGCCTATCTGTTCAACCAGATGGTGGACGTGCGCGACAAGAAGCGCAAGAATGGCAAGATCAAGACCATGTATTCCTTCGTCAAGAAGCTGAAGGATGACGAGATCAAGCTGATCGCGGATTATCTTTCGACCGTTGATCGGACGAAATGATCCAAAAAGGAGCCCGCCTGGCCTGGCCATCGGTTGGTCTGGCGGGCAAAAACAAGAGACCCCGACACCACGAGTGGAGAGCATCATGAAAAAGACATTTGCGTTCATCGGCGCTGTCAGCATCGGCCTGGCGCTGGCCGCGCCTTCGGTTCTGGCCTGGAACGAGGGCGGCGGCGAGCAGGACGAGGCGCTCAAGGTTCTGCTGGACCTGAAGAAGAAAATGCCCAACGATCCGAAGCTGAAGGAAAAGGTGCGCCAGGACGGCATCGCGGTCTTCGAGGTCTGCTCGGCCTGCCACACCACCGAAGGGTGGGGCACCAAGGACGGCACCTTCCCGCAGCTGGCCGGTCAGCATGACACGGTGATCGTCAAGCAGCTGGCCGACATTCGCGCCAAGAACCGCGACAACCCGACCATGTATCCCTTCGCCCTGCCGCAGGAGATCAAGAACGCCGCGCCGGAAGTGGGCGGCGGGCCCTATGCCATCGCCGTGGTGGCCAATTACATCACGCATCTGAAAATGAACCCCGACAATGGCAAGGGGCCGGACAATCTCGACCTGAAGAAGGGCGAGAAGCTGTTCAAGGACAATTGCGTCAAGTGCCATGGCGAGCATGGCGAGGGGAACGAGCAGAAGTTCTTCCCGCGCATCCAGGGCCAGCATTACAAGTACATGCTGCGCCAGTTCGAGTGGATCCGGGATGGCAAGCGGCGCAACGCCAATCCGGACATGATCAAGCAGATCAAGAACTTCTCCGATGACGACATGCGCAACGTGATCAATTACGTCTCGCGCATCCCGGTGCCCAAGGAAGACCTGGCGCCGAGCAAGGATTATCTCAATCCTGACTTCGATTGATCCGCGCTTTATCCCGGACGATATTTTCCGCCCGCTTTGGCAAGAAGCGGGCGGAAATGCGATATGCACGGCGGCTTCCACATGGCGGGAAAGCACTGCGAGCGGCAAGCGGCGGCCGTGCTGGCGGCTTGACGGCTCAGGAGATGTGTTTCCTGGTGGCTGCACGAGCTTTATGTATCTGTGTCACTGACAATCGGTCAGGGTGTGGGCAAGCATCCGGCTGGATGAATCAGGGATACAAGAGAGGATTTGACCAATGACCGATCTGGCTGCACAGAAAAAGCGGAACGCTGTTGTCGCCATCCTGGGCGGCATCGCCATGGCGCTTCTGGTGGCGATCTATTTCCTTCCGGCCTGGTGGGTGTCGCTGACGGCGCCGCAATATCCCAAGACCGCTTTTCCGGAGGGCATCCGCATTCATTTCCACATGAACGGTGTCTTCAATGGCTGTCCCAAGGTGAAGAAAAAGGAGATCACCGAGGACGTGGTGCTCGATTGCGTGCACGAGATGGACGCCATCAACCATTTCGTCGGCATGTATCCCACCGGCGCCGGCGGCGTGGTGGAAAAGGCCTTCTCGCCCTTCCTGTTGATTTTCCTCGGGTTGTGCATCCTGGGCTTCATCATTCCCAATCCGAAGGTGCGATTGCCGGTGCTGCTCATCGGCTGGGCGGCCATGGTGGGCTGGATGTACATGACCATGATGACCGAAGGAGGCATCAAGTATCAGCCCGCTTCCTACATCAAATCCCTGGTGACGGCGCTGGGCGAGGGCAAGGAAGAGGCCGGCGAGGCGCTCTCCCCGATCATCGAGAAGCTGCAAAAGTCGCTGGAAAAGAGTGGTGAAAGCTCGCTGGTGAAAACCGAGGAGGTGCGCTCGAACCTGGAAAAGAGCGGCCAGAAGGGGCTCTCCGACATCATTGCCAAGCTGAACAAGGGCGGAAGCGGGCATGTGAAGACCCTCAAGCAGATCCTCGCCGAGGCCAGGGCCAGCGGTGCGGACGAGAAGGCTTCCAATATCGAGATCCTGCACCAGGCCTTCCTGACCACGCAATCGCGCCTGCCGGAGGAAAAGCGGCAGAAATGGACTGGATCGGGCATGCAGGTGCTGCTGTGGCATTATCACAAGACCCTGGCGCGGTGGTTCAACAACCCGGCGCGCATCAACCCGCTGGTGGCCAAGATGAGGATTGCCGCCTGGGCGGTGTTCTGGGGGCTGATCATCATTCCGCCGGTGCTCTTCGTGCTTGCCTCTTTGGGCAGCGGGTTCAACTTCTTCTACTGGCTGCTGGGGATCATCCCGGCCATCCTGCCGGTGGCCTTCGTCATCGAGTATTCGTCCTGGCTCTACTGGTTCGGACACTCCATGAGCTCCATGGGGGCCTTCTCCTTAAAGCCCTTCATGCCGACGGTCTTCGGGCAGGGCAAGGTGGCGCAGTTCTACACCCACTCCTACCCGCATATCGGTTTTGGCCTCATGGTGGTGGTGGCAATCCTCATGCTGCTGGCGGTGCTCATCCGCCGCAAGCAGATCAAGGAGGCCGCGGCCGCCTGATGCAGGATGACGGGGCCGCGCCAAGGGCGCGGCTCCGCCCAAAATGGGTTTGACGGTTTTCAAAGGCCTCTCACATTCGCGGATGAATGATCATGCCCGGACGTTTTCGCATTATCGCCGCCATGATGCTGGCTCTCCTTGGCCTGATGCAGGCAGATGCCGCCCGGGCGGGGGAGCGGCTCATCGCGCTGCAACCGCTCATCGATGCGGCGAAGAAGGGCGATGTGATCAAGCTCAGGCCCGGTCATTACAAGGGCGGGGTGGTGATCACCAAGGCCATCACCCTGATGGGCGATGGGCCGCGCGAGAAGATCATCGTCGATGGCGGCGGCAAAGGCACGGTCATCAAGCTGAAGACCGATGGCGCGGAAGTGCGCAACCTGACCATCACCGGATCGGGAGAGAGCTACAACGATCTGGATGCCGGCATCCAGGTGCGCGGCAATTTCAATGTCATCAAGGACAATCGCATCAAGCGGGTGCTCTTCGGCATCGACTTGCAGCAGTGCAATTCCAACATCATCAAGCGCAACGAGATTTCCTCCTTCCCGGAGCTGGGCCTGGGCCTGCGCGGCGATGGCATCCGGCTGTGGTATTCCAAGAACAACCGCATCAGGAAGAACCGCATCCATCATGTGCGCGATTTCGTGGTCTGGTATTCGGCCGACAACATCATTGCGGAAAATACCGTGACCGATGGCCGCTACGGGCTGCATTTCATGTATTCGCGCTACAACCTGGTGGAAAAGAACACCTATCTGCGCAACTCGGTGGGCATCTACCTGATGTATTCCGATTCGGTGGTGGTGCGCGGCAACCGCGTGGTGCAGGCCATAGGCGCGGCCGGGGTCGGTATCGGTTTCAAGGAAGCCAGCAACATCGACATCATAGACAACGAGATCTTGTACAATTCCGTCGGGCTCTACCTGGATTCCTCGCCGTTTCAGCCCGATACAACGGTGCGCGTCTACCGCAACACCATAGCCTTCAATGACATGGGGGTGCGCTTTCTGACCAACTGGAAGGGCA
>JALSNA010000467.1 GCA_026987255.1 Hyphomicrobiales bacterium
CGCATCCTCCGCTGGGAAATGGCCTGAAAAAGCGCGCCGGGAATGACCCGGCCGCTCACTTCATGAAGGTCCCGGCGGTCTCGGCGTTTGCAAGACGGGGCGAAAATGCCGCTGGCAGGTTGCCGGAGAATGCCATGCTGCCTCACATTGCTGCAATGTGGCCATGTCAGCCCCCCGCCCGTGCCTTGTGTTCCTTGAGCAGGTTGTCCCCGGCCAGCAGATCCTCGACGAAATAGGCCGCCAGTTCGCTGCGGCTTTTCAGCCCCGCCTTGCGGTAGATGGCGTTGCTCTGGCTCTTGATGGTGCCCGGGCGGGTGTCGCGGAGGCGCGCGATCTCGGCCACCGAAAGGCCCTTGATGAGCAGCAGCGCCACCTCGCGCTCCGAGGCGCTCAGGCCCCAGTCATCGAACTTGGCGTAAAGGGTCTGCACCAGCTGGCCGGAGGCGGTCTGCACCGTCTGCCGGTAGCGGCGGTTCTGGCGCATGTGATCGAGCAATATCCAGCCAAGCACCACGAGCGAGACAGTCATGGCGATGACCGCCACCGTTTCCATTACCGTGTGATCGAACCAGGGCAGGTAGATGTCGATGTAATAGACATCCGCCACCACGTCGATGGCCATGAAGGCCTGGCAGACCAAAAGGACGATGAAGGATGCCGCCAGCATGTGAAAACGCCAGCGCCGCATCTTGCGGACCATTGTGCCCGTCCTTGCCGTCTCCATCACCATGGCCATGGCCTTCTCTCCAGAACCGCCCGCGCCGCCTCATGGCAAGCGGCGGGCACAATGTCATGTGTGCAAGATCACCTGCGCAAGGGCAAGCCCCGCCATGGGCGCGGGGGCGCCATGGCGGGCCAGCCAGATTCAATCATCGTCATAATAGCCCTTTTCGGCATGGCGATGGCAAGCCAGGCAATTGGCCTTGGAGCCCACCTTGGGATCCTTCCAGCGGCGGGGGGAGACCTCCTTGTCGTGTTCGTGTTTCCAGCGGGGCAGTTCGGTGATGCGCAGGGGCGTCCAGTCCTTGCGCACGCCGCGCATCATCTTGCTGCGCCAGAGCTTGTCGGCGGCATTGGCGGTGAGATACTTGCGGATGGCCTCGGTCTTGTCCGCCGGCAGGGAGGCGTCCTCGCCGAAATGGTCGGACAGGGTCTTCATGATCCTGTCCCAGGAGCGGGCCGGCAGGAAGGCGGGCTGAAAGGCCATGTGGCATTCGCCGCATTCCTTCTTCGTCAAGGGGTCGCTCACCGGCGGGTAGCGTTCATCGGCTCCGGCCGGTGCGGCAAGGGCAATGGCAATGGCGGTGGCCGCCAGGGTGAGGGTCAGGGTGCGCATCGGTATCTCCTTTCGGGTTTGACTGAAGGTGGCGGGGGATCAAGTGCCTACTGGCTGAGCATGTAGGCGAGGAAATCGCCCTTTTCACGCGGGGTGCATTCACGCCCCAGCACGCTCTTGCAATTGCGCCGGAACCACTTGGCCACCTTTTCGGGATCGCTGTAACGGTCCGGCGTGCGCGAGATGGCCATGGGCTGGATGACCTTGCCGGTGCGGGTCTTGCCGGCCTTCAGGGGCGAATCCGTGTGGCAGGTGGTGCATGAGGGCGTGGCCGGTTTGCCGCCCGCATGGCGGGCCAGGAAGAAGGCCTTGCCGCGTTTGGCGGAAAATCCCCCGGCGGGGAAATCTCCGGCCTTTTGCGCCTCGGCCTGAAATTTCTTGAGCATGTCCTGGGGGCTGGCGGCGCGGGCATTTTGCGCCGCGAAGGCGGCGATGGCCATGGCCATGGCGCCGAAGACGGCGGCATCTCTCCAGGTCACGGAGGCGAGAATGGTCTTGATCATCAGCTGTGTTCTCCTTTTCTGACTGCGGATGCGGGAGGTTTCCCGGTTTGCGGAATCGTGATTGCGGCATCGTCGAAGCGGCCGGATGCAGCGTCCATGTGGCAGGCGTTGCAATTGGCCTTCGAGCCCACCTTGGGCGAGGCAAAGAGCGATTGAGGAAGGCCGCCGTGACGCATTTTCCACCAGGGAGTGGAGGAAATGCGCAGATCCCCGCCCTGAGCGCGGCCCAGGCGATTGGCGGCCTCGGTGTCGAAGCTGAAGGCGTCGTTGGCCTGCAGGAAGGCGAGTATTTGTGCGGCGTCCTTGCGGCTCACGGAGGCATCCTCGCCGAAGTGATCCTCAAGGCCATCCATGATGCGCCGCCATTGCGCCTTGCTGCGCAAGGAGGGGTGATGGGCATGGTGGCAATCGCCGCAGTTTTTTTCATAGGGCGCGATATATTGCACCTGCCGCCAGCGGGCATCGGGCTTTGCCGACAGCGCGCCATAGCCCGCCGCCAGCAGCCCCAGGGCCAGGGCAAGGACCAGCAGGCCGCGCAGGGCAAGCGGGCCTTCTTCCGCCCGCCAGCCGGGGGCGTGCTCGCGGGAAGGAAGCGGCATGTCGCCACGGGTCATGGCGCGCAACAGCGGATGGCCGAAGATTTTCGTCTCCAGAAAGACCCCGGCCAGATGCCCGCCGATGGCCACCACCAGCAGCCAGGCGAGCATCTCGTGCACCTCGCCCATGGCATCCCCGGTCCGGTAGGATACATATGCGCGCAAGGGGCCCAGGTCCTCCTCGCCGCCCAGGGTGAGCAGGCCGCTGATGGTGAGCGCCGCCAAAAGCGACATCAGGATGAGGATCATCCATGCACCGGCCGGATTGTGCCCCGGTGTGTGCGGCGAGCGCCCGGCGAGCAGGCCGCGGATGTGCGCCATGACCTTGCGCGGTGACAGGGGATAGGCGCTCAGGCGGCTGTAGCGGCCGCCAAGGATCCACCACAGCAGCCGGAAGACCACCAGCGCCGCCACGGCATATCCCGCCCAGACATGCAGCCACAACAGGTTTTCCTCGCCGAAAAATCCGGTGAGGGCAGCCACCATGACAGCCGCCACCAGGGACCAGTGAAAGATGCGCACCGGCAGATCGCGCACCAGAATGGATGGTGATGTCTTGCTCATGATGATGCCGTCCCTTGCTTGCAGGCATGCGGCGGGCCGGGGCCGGTTCTTGTCCGCGACTTCGCGACGCGCCGCCTGTTGCCGCCATGAGAGGGCGTGCCGCGGCGTGGCACAATCAACCAAAGGGCATGTTGGCAAGGTTTGAACCTTGGTTCATGCCAGGTTCATTGGCCCCTGCCGCCGGATTCGGGGTAAAAGGGGGCTGGTTTGTGTGTGCAAAGGGTTTTGTGCACTCGCTCCGGCCCGCGCTCGCATTTTTGCGCTGAGGCGCGTCGCGCCGGCCCGCTCCCCCTCCCGGCCGCCCAGGATTATGCGTAAGACGGTTGGGAGGGGACACGGGCCTTTGTTTGTGCACTGAAGTGCGTCGCTCCGGCCCGCGCCCCCACCCAACCGCCCAGAATTGTGGCAAGGCGGTTGGGAGGGGACACGGGCCTCTTTTTGCGCTGATGCGCGTCGTTCCGGCCCGCGCCCCCTCCCAACCGCCCAGGATTATGCGTAAGACGGTTGGGAGGGGACACGGGCCTCTTTTTGCGCTGATGCGCGTCGTTCCGGCCCACTCCCCCTCCCGGCCGCCCAGATTGTGGGTGAGGCGTCCGGGAGGGGAAGCGGGCCTCTTTTTGTGCTCTGGAGGTTTGGCATGGCGGGCATCTGGCCTTTGCGGCAGGCCGAAAGTGGTGCTTGCCTTTGGCCCTGGACCTGTGTCACCTGAAGGAGAATCAGATCAAGGGCCGCCGAGCCCGTCATGGAGGTTGTCATGGGTGATACGATTCGCTGCATTTCCCCGGTCGATGGCTCGCTCTATGCCGAGATGCCCATCGCCACGCAGGCAGACATCGAAAAGACCTTTGCCGCGGCAAGCGCCGCGCAACAGGAATGGCGCAAGACGCCCATTTCCGCGCGCGCGGAGATTTGCAACCGCATGGTGGACGCCATGCTGGCCATGCGCGACGAAATCGTCCCGGAACTGGCCTGGCAGATGGGCCGGCCGGTGCGTTTCGGCGGCGGTGAGCTCAATGGCCTGGAAGAGCGCGCCCGCTACATGATTTCCATTGCCGAAGAGGCGCTTGCGCCCATTGATCCTGGCCCCAGGGAGGGCTTTGCACGCTCCATCACGCGCGAGCCATTGGGCACGGTCTTTGTCATAGCGCCGTGGAACTATCCTTTCCTGACGGCGGTCAACGCCATCGTGCCTGCCCTCATGGCGGGCAATGCCGTGGTGCTCAAGCATGCCTCCTCGACGCCTTTGGTGGCCAAGCGCTTCCAGCAGGCTTTCGATGCTGCCGGATTGCCCGAAGGGCTGTTCTCCCATCTGTTCCTCAGCCACGGGCAGACGGCGGGCATCATCTCCTCCGGGCTGGCCGACATGGTGAATTTCACCGGCTCGGTGGGCGGCGGCAAGGCCATGGAGGAGGCCGCCGTGGGCCGTTTCATCCCTGTCGGGCTGGAGCTGGGCGGCAAGGATCCGGGCTATGTGCGCGCCGATGCCGATGTCGCCTTTGCCGCCGAAGGGCTGGTGGACGGCGCCTTCTTCAATTCCGGCCAGTCGTGCTGCGGCATCGAACGCATCTATGTCCACGCGGATGTCTATGATGACTTCGTTGACCGGTTCGTGGAGATCACCAAGGGCTATGTGCTGGGCAATCCGCTCGATGAGGCCACCACCCTGGGCCCGATGATCAAGGCCTCGGCGGCCGATTTCGTGCGCGGCCAGATCGGCGAGGCGCTGCGGGCCGGGGCCAGGGCGCATATCGATGCGAAGGATTTCCCCCTCGATGCGCCCGGCTCGCCCTACATGGCCCCGCAGGTGCTCACGGATGTCAATCACCAGATGTCCGTCATGCGCGAGGAGAGCTTCGGCCCGGTCATCGGCATCATGAAGGTGCGCAGCGATGAAGAGGCCGTGCAGCTGATGAACGACAGCGAATTCGGCCTGACCGCTTCGGTATGGACCAAGGATGCCGAAGCGGCGGACCGCCTGGCGGACGAGCTGGAAGCGGGCACCATCTACATGAACCGCTGCGACTATCTCGATCCGGCCCTGGCCTGGACGGGCTACAAGAACTCCGGGCGCGGCGTGACCCTCTCGAAGCTGGGCTACGAGGTTCTCACCCGGCCCAAGTCGCGCCACTTCCGCCTCAAGACGGATTGAGGCCGGTTTTCACCTGCCGCCCCCTGCGCCTGCCAATCGTGAACAAGGAGCATGTCATCATGCAAAGCGCCAATTACAATTATCCCACTTCCGTGCGGTTCGGCCCCGGCCGGGTCAAGGAACTGGCGGACATGTGCGCCGAATTGGGGATGTCCAAACCCTTGCTGGTCACCGATCCGGGGCTGGCGGCCAACCCGATGGTGGCGGATATCGTCGGCGATCTGGCCGCCGCCGGTCTCGGCGTGAAGGTCTTTGCCGATATCAAGCCCAACCCGGTGGGCGAAAATATCGAAAAGGGCGCGCAGGCCTTTCGCGATGGCGGCATGGATGGCGTCATCGCCCTTGGCGGCGGCTCGGCGCTGGATGCCGGCAAGGTCATCGCCATGATGGCCGGGCAGGATCGCCCGCTGTGGGATTTCGAGGATGTGGGCGACAACTGGACACGGGTGAAGGCCGATGCCATCGCCCCCATCATCGCCATTCCGACCACCGCCGGAACCGGCTCCGAGGTGGGCCGCGCCGGGGTCATCACCAATGCCGAAACCCACGAGAAGAAAATCATCTTCCACCCCAGGCTCATGCCGGCCATCGCCCTGCTCGATCCGCGGCTGACGGTGGGCCTGCCGGCCGGGCTGACGGCGGCCACCGGCATGGACGCGCTGTCGCACAACCTGGAGGCCTATAGCGCCCCGGGGTATCATCCCATGGCCGACGGCATCGCCGTGGAGGGCATCCGGCTGGTGAAGGAAAACCTGGAGACGGCGGTCAGGGAGCCCGACAACATCGCCGCGCGCGGCAACATGCTCATGGCCTCGGCCATGGGGGCCACGGCCTTCCAGAAGGGGCTGGGCGCCATGCATGCCCTGGCCCATCCGCTGGGCGGGGTCCATGACGCCCATCACGGCATGCTCAACGCCATCCTCATGCCCTATGTCCTGAAGGCCAATCGCGAAGCCATCGAGGAGCGCTTTGCCCGCCTGGCCGCCTGGCTGGGGCTTCAGGGCGGATTTGACGGCGTCCTGCAATGGGTGCTGGATTTGCGCAAGGCCATCGGCATCCCCCACACCCTGGCGGATATCGGCATCCCCGGTGACAATCTGGAGCAGATCGCCGCCATGGCGGTGCAGGACCCTTCCGCGGGCGGCAACCCCATCGCCTTCGATGAAAAGGGCTATCTGGAAATCGTCACCAGGGCCCACAAGGGCGATCTTTGAGGCCAGTGCCCGTGAAGGGTCAGGCGCTGCGTTTCAAAAGACTTTCAACCTTTTCGCGCAAGTTTCCATGTAATCGTGCACCAAGGGCAGGGTCCGCGCTGAAACCTGCGAGTTGGGCGAGAATCCGGCGCAAGGTGGGGCCCAGGTGCGGGTCGGCCAGGGCGAAGGCGATGTTGGCGGAGAGAAAACCCAGCTTGGAGCCGCAGTCATAGGTTTCGCCCTCATAATGGACGGCCCAGAAATCCTGCGCGGACAGCAGGGCGATCATGGCGTCGGTGATCTGGATCTCGCCACCGGCGCCGGGGGTCTGTTTCTCCAGATGCCCGAAGATTTCCGGTTGCAGGATGTAGCGGCCGGAAATGATGAAGTTCGACGGCTCTTCGCCTT
>JALSNA010000468.1 GCA_026987255.1 Hyphomicrobiales bacterium
CGACATCACCACCCTGAAGGGCACGCCCGCTCCGGCTCCGGCTGCTGGAGGTGATGACGAGGTGCGCCGCATGCTTGCGGAGCTGAAGAACGACATCACCACCCTGAAGAGCACGCCCGCCCCGGCCCCGGCCCCGGCTGCCGGTGGCATCGATGAAGTGCGCCAGATGCTTGCGGAGCTGAAAAAAGACATCACCACCTTGAAGAGCGCCCCGCCGGTGGCCGAAACGCCCACCCATGGTCTCGATGATGATGTGCGCCATATGCTCGCCCAGTTGAAAAACGACATCACCGAGCTCAAGGGCGGCGCGCCGAAAAGCCCCGCTACGCAGGACGGGAAGGAGGATGTCCGCGCCCTGTTGAAGAAACTTCACGAGGACATTGCCAGCCTCAAGGGCCCGAAGGTTGAACAGGCCAAGGCCCCAATGTCCGGTGAAGAGGATGGCATCGGCAAAAGCGGCAGCGGTGTCTTGCCGAACGATCTCGATGCGGACAAGGGGCCTTCCGATGGCGCCAAGGAGCCGGAAGAGGCCAAGACGGAAAAAGACGACCTGGAAACCAGGGCAACACGAATTTCCGGTGGTGCAATTCACTAAAACAGACGAACGCCGGACTGAACACTCGCGAATATCTGGAGAAACGACATGATCAAGATGGAATGGAACGATTCTTTCAACACGGGCATCGAGCTGATCGACAAGCAGCATCAGATTCTCGTGCGCGCCATCAACCTGCTGGGTCTGGCGCTGGAGCGCGGCAGCAACAAGGAGCTGATGGACGCCATTTTCGAAACCCTGGCCGACTACACCGCAACCCACTTCGCCGATGAGGAGAAGATGTTCGATGCCGCCGGCTTCCCCGAGTCCGAGCAGCACAAGCATACCCATCAGATTTTCCTGCAAAGGGTAACCGAGCTCAAGGCGCAGTTCGATGCCGGTGGTGACAACGCCCGTGAAGTGCTCGCCTTCCTGGTGGATTGGCTGCAAAAGCACATCCTGGGCACCGACCGCAAGTATATCCCTTACGTTCTGGGCACTGGCGGCCAGATGCGTATGGCCGGCTGACCTTCAGCCGGACATCTGGACAGGGCAGGGCGGCGCATGGTGCGCCGCCCTTGCTTTTTGGGCTTGAGCGATCTGAAAGGCAGGACGTTCTTGCCGATGGGGCATCTCCATCAACTGTCCGAAGACCATCCTCACCCCCTGCCAGCCACCCCAATCAGGGGACACTACGGGTGGTTGGCAGGGACGTGCAAGCGTGAATGGAGATACCCGATGGAAGGCCCTGGCCGGCCGCCAGATTGGCGCCACGTTCTTGGCGGGTCCTGACCCTAGCGGAAGTGGCGCTTGTGCCGGTGCCGCCAGGTCTCCGGCAGGGAGAAAGCGCCGCTCCAGATGCCGCGCCGGTTCTTGCGCGCAATGGCCTCG
>JALSNA010000469.1 GCA_026987255.1 Hyphomicrobiales bacterium
TGCTGCACATGTGCGCGCACGTCGCGCGATCCTGTCCCGGTGTTCAGGCTGGCATAAATCCCGCCCGAAACACCCCCCTTGCGGGTGAAGAAACCATGCCGCACCCCCGCCAGGGAGGTCAGGGCGCCGGCTTGCACGATCTCCATTCCTTCCCCCCTCATCCTTTCATCTCCCGAAAAGGCGCAACGCACGCCATCCCCGCCGGGACGGCCGCCAGCGCCTTGAACAATTGGCCCATGCCCTTTGGCCCCGCGATGCGCTCAGCACCCTTGCGCAGGATGCGCGCCTGCTCGGCGCGGGCCGTTTTCAACAGGGCATCCAGCCGCTCGCGCAGCCCCATGCGCAACAGGAACTCGCCTTGAGTCATGGGGGCGCAGACCTTCAATCCCCCCGCCGCCAGCGCCGCCCCCAGGGCGGAAAAATCCACATGCGCCGTCAGATCGCTCATCCCGGGGCGGAAGAAGACATCCACCTTTTCATGCCCATGGACGGCCTGCAAGGTCTCCCCCGGCCCGGGGTGCACATGCCCGTAATCCAGCGTCAGGAAGGCCCCTCCACAGGCCGCCAGCCGCGCCCCCAGAGCGCCCGCCAGCGCCCTGCGCTCGGGCGATAGCTCGATCACCGCCCCCACCGGCAGATCCGCCGCCCAATCCGGCACTTCGGCGAGAACATCGCCCACCGCCGCAAAGCCCAACGCCCCCGATGCGTCCACCACAACCATGCGCTCGCGCCAGCCTTCCCTGACGCGCTCATAGTGATGCACCGGCAGGGCATCGAAGAACTCGTTGGCCACCACGATCACCGGCCCTTCCGGAAGTGTGGAAATCTCCCCGTGCCAGCGCAGGGAAACATCGCTCCCCGCCAGGGTCTTTTGCTGCTCCGCCCGCAGCCGTGGCGAGGTCTCCACCAGATGGACGCGCACCGCCTTGCGGCAATCGGGGAGGACGCCCATGGCGCGCAGCATGTCGGCCATGAGCACACCCCGCCCCGGCCCCAGCTCCACCAGATGGAAGGGATCGGGCGCGCCCATCCCTTGCCAGGCCATCATCACCCACAGGCCGGTCAGCTCGCCGAAGATCTGGCAGGCCTCCGGCGCGGTGAGAAAATCCCCCTCCGCCCCGAAGGGCTGGCGGGTCATGTAATAGCCATGGCGCGGATGCCCCAGGCACAGGGCCATGTAACGCGCCACCGAAAGCGGCCCGCGCTGCGCGATCTCGTCGCGCACGATGCCCTCAAGCGGGGTCATGGCGCAAGGCCCTTGCGATCAGCCATCCGCCCACCGCCATGAGCGGCGCCGACAGCACCATGCCCATGGTCAGCCAGCCCCCGGCCAGATAGCCCAGCTGGGCATCCGGCTGGCGGAAGAACTCGACGATGAGGCGCGCCGTGCCATATCCGGCGCAGAAGGCCCCGGCCACCAGCCCCGGCCGCGCCAGCGCCCCGCGCCGGATGAGCACATGCAGCACGATGAACAGCACAAGCCCCTCCAGGGCGGCCTCGTAGAGCTGGCTGGGATGGCGCGGATCGGGCCCGCCACGGGGAAAGACCATGGCCCAGGGCACATCCGTCACCCGCCCCCACAGCTCGCCATTGATGAAATTGGCGATGCGGCCCAGAAACAGCGCAATGGGCACCGAGGCCGCCGCCAGATCGAGCAGCCTGTCCAGGCGCAGCCCATGGCGGCGGCAGAACAGCCAGGCGGCCAGGATCACCCCGGCAAAACCGCCATGAAAGGACATCCCGCCCTTCCATACCGCCAGCATCTGTCCCGGATGGCCGAGGTAATAGGGAAAATTGTAGAACAGCACATAGCCGAGCCTTCCCCCCAGCACCACGCCCAGCATGGCCCAGAGCATGAAATCGTCCATCTGCGCCTTCGTCATGAAGGGCCTGCCCGGCCGCCAGAAATCCTCCCGCCCCAGCAGCCACTTGGCATGGGCCACCGCCAGCAGCAACCCCACGATATAGGCCAGGGCATACCAGCGCACATGCACCGGCCCCAGCGAAATGGCCACCGGATCGATCACCGGAAAAGGTATGGCGAAAAGAATCGGCATGCCCGCACCGTGGCCCGCAAACCCGGCAAGGTCAAGCGGGGGAAGGAAAGCCCCCTTGGGGGTCCTGAAAATCGCTTGCGCGCCCATCCTCACCCCTGCCAACCATCCCAGATCATGGGACACTACGGGTGGTTGGCAGGGGTGAGGATGGTCTTCAGACAGTTAATGGAGATGCCCCCTTGCCCTGATCCGGCGCAGGACTTACATTGCCGCCGAGTTGACATCAGCACAGGCATCACCGGAAATGAGCACCCCCACCCGATTTTTCGACGAACTGGCCAAGGTCCTCTCCGGCGCCGCCGGGGCCGCGCAGGGGCTGCGCAACGAGATCGACAGCCTGGTCAAGTCGCAGGTGGAGCGGCTGGCCGCCGACATGGATCTGGTGCGCCGCGAGGAGTTCGACGTGGTAAAGGACATGGCCAGCAAGGCGCGGCAGGAAAACGAGGCGCTGAAAGTCAGGCTGGCCGAATTGCAGGCCGAAATCGACAAGCTCAAGAGCAGCTCATGACCACCCCGGACAGTCCCGCACAGATCGCCTTCGAGGATTTCCTGCGCGTCGATATCCGCGCCGGAACGGTGGTGGATGCAAAACCCTTTCCCGAGGCGCGCAAACCGGCCATCAGGCTGTGGGTGGATTTCGGTCCCGAAATCGGCATCAGAAAATCCTCCGCCCAGATCACCGCCCATTATACGCCGGAAAGCCTCACCGGCCGCAAGGTCATGGCGGTGGTCAATTTCCCGCCGCGCCAGATCGGTCCCTTCATGTCGGAGGTTCTGGTGCTGGGATTCGAGGACGAAAACGGCGCCATCGTGCTGGCCGCCCCGGACAGGGATGTGCCCGATGGCGCACGCCTGTGCTGATCCGGCGCCCTTTGCCTCCCTGTGCATCGTTGCTATACTGACTCACCGGCAGAGCGCGCCGTCCACCCGCGGGTGTGACGAAAAAAGGATCATGCGCCATGGGCTTCATCAGCAGCGATCTTTATCTGGCCTTCGCTCTGGCCGTCTTTTTTCTGCCCTTGCCGGCCATCTCTGTCTGGTTCCACCGCCGCATCCTCCGCACTCCGGGTGGACGCCGCCTCATGCAGGCGCAAAGAGGGGCCAGCCGCGTCAACATCTCCCTCAACGCCCCCGCCAGTCTGCGCGATGGCCTGCGCATGTTCAAGGATCTGCGCGCCGGAAAATACGGCCAGGACGCCAGGCATGTCATGCGCCGCACCTGGCAATTGCTGGCCCTGTGGCTGGCAGCCTGCGTTCTTGCCTTCGTCCCCCTGATCCTTACCCGCCCGTGACCGGCGGGAAGAAGGCCACCTCGCGCGCCCCGGCAATGGGCGTATCCAGATCCGCATGCTCCTGATCCACCGCCACGCGCAGGCTTTCGCTCTCGCTCAAGGCATCGGCATGGGCCGCGTCGCGCCCTTTCAGCCATTGCAGCAGATCGGCCACGGTGCGCACATCATCGGGCGGGGTGACCTCCTCGCAGGCCATGCCCGCCTTCTGGCGCACCCAGGCAAAATAGAGGATTTTCATGCCCCTGTTTCTCCATCATCCTTCATGACATGATGCAACCCGGCGCGGAAATAGTCATAGCCGGTATAAAGCGTCAGGGCCGCCGCGATCCACAGACCCGCCAGGCCGATATCCGTATTGTGCGCCAGCACCTTGTCGCCCGCCGGCCCGGCGATGAGAAAGCCGATGGCGATGAGCTGGATGGCCGTCTTCCACTTGGCCATCCAGGTGACCGGCACCGAGACCTGCAACTGGCCCAGGAACTCGCGCAGGCCGGAAACCAGCACCTCGCGCGACAGGATGATGATGGCCGCCCACAGATGCGCCCCGTGGATGGTGCCTTCCGCCCCCAGCATGAGCAGAACCCCGGCCACCAGCAGCTTGTCTGCTATGGGATCGAGCATCCGCCCCAGGGAGGATTGCTGCTTCCACATGCGCGCCAGATAGCCGTCGAGAAAATCGGTGATCGCCGCGGCGATGAACAGCCCCAGCGCCAGCCAGCGCGACTGATCGGTGTTCCACATCAAGCAGCCGGCCACCAGAGGCACCGCCGCGATGCGTCCATAGGTCAGCAGGTTGGGAATCTGCATGGCGACATGCACGCGCTTGCCTCCCTTGCCCCGCTCCATCCGTGTGTTGCTCATGCTCATGCGCCCAGTATCGCGCCATTATCTGAAATAATCGTATATGGCCCGCGCCAGGTGCTCCGAGATTCCATCCACCGCCGCCAGCTCGCTGATGGCCGCCCTGGAGACCGCCTTGGCCGAGCCGAAAGCCGCCAGCAATGCCCTTTTGCGCGCCGGGCCGATCCCCGGCACCTCGTCGAGCGGATTGCTGATGGTCTCCTTGCTGCGTTTCTTGCGATGCGTGCCTATGGCGAAACGGTGCGCCTCGTCGCGCAGCCTCTGCAAGTAGTATAGCACCGGATCGCGCCGCTCAAAGCGCATTTTGCCGCCATCCGGAAGATGAAACTCCTCGCGCCCGGCATTGCGCTGGCGCCCCTTGGCCACGCCGATGAAGGTCACCCCCGCAACGCCCATGTCCCGCAGCTCGTCCAGCACCACGTTGAGCTGCCCGCGCCCGCCATCGACGAGCACCAGATCGGGCCAGTCCGGAAAGCCCCCCGGCGGCACATCCTCGGCCAGCGGCCCGCCCGGCTTGTCCTTCACCAGGCGGGAAAAGCGCCGCCGCATGACCTCGCGCATCATGGCGAAATCATCGCCAGGGGCAATATTGGCATCCTTGATGTTGAACTTGCGGTAATGGGCCTTCATGAAGCCCTCCGGCCCGGCGGCGATCATCGCCCCCACCGCATGCGCGCCCTGGATGTGGGAATTGTCATAGACCTCGATGCGCCGCGGCGGGCGCGGCAGGCCGAAGGCCCGCGCCGTCTCCTCCAGAAGCCTGCCCTGCGCCCGGCTGGTGGCCAGCCTGCGGCCCAGGGCCTCGCGCGCATTGGCCAGCGCCGTTTGCACGAACTGGCGCTTTTCGCCCCGCCGCGGCGCATGCAGGCGCACCCTGCATCCGGCCCGTTCGGAAAGCGCCTCCTCCAGCAAGGCCGCCTCCCCGCTCTGGTGGGAAAGCAGGATGAGCGGCGGCGCGGGCCGGGTGTCATAGAACTGGGCCACGAAAGCGGCCAGAATATCGCTCTCGTCCCGGCCCGGCTGAATGCGCGGATAAAAGGCCTGATTGCCCCAGTTCTGCCAGGCGCGGTAGAAATAGACCTGGATGCAGGCCTGCCCGCCCTCCACCGCCAGGGCAAAGACGTCCGCCGTCTCGAAGCTGCGCGGATTGACCCCCTGTCCGGCGGCGATATGGGCCATGGCGGCGATGCGGTCGCGCAGCACCGCCGCGGTTTCATAATCCAGCCGCTGCGCCGCCTCTTCCATCTGCCGGGTCAGCTCCGCCTGCACCTTGTGCGAGCGCCCGGAGAGAAAATCCTCCGCCTGGCGCACCAGGGCATCGTGTTCGGCAATGCTCACCTCGCCGGTGCACGGTGCCGCGCAACGGCGGATCTGGTGCAAAAGACATGGCCGGGTGCGGTTGGCATAGACCGAATCGGAACAGCTGCGGATCAGAAAGGCCTTCTGCATGGCGTCGATGGCGCGGTTGACCGCCCCGGCATTGGCGAAGGGGCCATAATAGGAGCCCTCGATCCGCCGCGCCCCGCGATGCTTGCTCAGCCGCGCCGCCGGATGATCCTTGGCGATGAGGATATAGGGAAAGGACTTGTCGTCGCGCAGCAGGACATTGTAGCGCGGCTTCAGGCGCTTGATGAGATTGGCCTCCAGGAGCAGGGCCTCGGCCTCGGTCCCGGTGACCGCGCACTCCATCCGCGCCACCTTGGCCAGCATCATGGTCACCGCGTTGGTATGGCCCTGGCCGCGCGCATAGGTGCTCACCCGCGCCTTAAGGTCGCGCGCCTTGCCCACATAGAGCAGATTGCCCTCGGCATCATACATCCGGTAGACCCCGGGCTTGCGCGGCAGCGTCGCGGCAAACTCGGCAATCACCGCCACCCCGGCCCTCAGGTCCTGCTTTTCACGCCCTTTTCCGGCATCCTCATCCATGCCGCAAGATGTAGGGCAAGCAAGCTTTCGGAACAAGTTTTGCCCGCTCCGCTAGGGCGTAGACCCATAAACCACGCGCCGCCAGTTAGCCGGATTTTTGTTCTGGCAAGGCGCAGCCCCGCAGGAATAGCAGGGCTATTTCAAGGGGTTGCAACACTGCCAGGACAAAAAATCCGGCTAACCCGAAGGGCGAGGATATCGCTTCATCCCAGCGGCTCGCGCCGCTTGCCAATAGAACCACTATTGACGGCGCATCGCAAGCCACTGATATTTCGCGATATTCACGCTGGCGGCGCGGGGTTTATGGGTCTACGCCCTAGGATCTGGTCTCAATAAAGGCGTGGATGCCAGTCTGGCGCCACGTTTTTGTTGAGTCCGGACCCTAATCCAGGGTGCGGCGGAAGCGGACGACGGCGATGCCCATGACCACAAGCATGAAGATCAGCAGGGCGAAACCCTCGCGCGCCATGTCGGCAAAGCCCGCCCCCTTGAGCATGATGCCGCGCACGATGCGCAGATAATGGGTCAGCGGCAAAAGCTCGCCGATGAAGCGCGCCCACACCGGCATGCCGTGGAACGGAAACATGAAGCCGCTCATCAGGATGGAGGGCAGGAAGAAGAAAAACGACATCTGCATGGCCTGCAACTGGTTGCGGGCGATGGTGGAGATGGTATAGCCCAAGGACAGGTTGGCGGCGATGAAGATCAGGGTAAAGACCAAAAGCACCTGCGCAGGGCCGGCCAGCGGCACGCCGAAAAGCAGCCGCCCCGCCCCCATGATGATGGCCATCTGGATGAATCCGGCGATGATGTAGGGGGCGATCTTGCCGAGCATGATCTCCACCGGCCGCAAGGGCGTGGCCAAAAGCGCCTCCATGGTGCCGCGCTCCACCTCGCGGGTCACCGCAAGGCCGGTGAAGACCAGCATGGTCATGGTCAGGATCACGCCGATGAGCCCCGGAACGATGTTGATGGCCGTCTTGCCGGCCGGATTGTAGCGCTTGTGCACCACCAGTTCGAAAGGCGCAGGCGTGGCCAGCAGATCCGCCCCAGGTCCGCGCAGGGCGCGGCGGAACACCCGCGTGGCCAGCGCCGATACCGCCGCCACCGCCCCGGAGGTGGTCACCGGATCGGTGGCGTCGGTGGCCAGCAGCATCTGCGGGCGCATCCCGGCGCGCAATTTGCGGCCGAAGCCGGGCGGAATCCGCAAGATGGCGATCACCTGCCCGGAACGCAACATGGCCTTGGCGCGCGCCTCGCTGGTCACTTCGCCGCGAATGTCGAAATAGCCGGTCTGCTTGACCGCGGCGACGAAATCGCGCGCCAGGGCGGAGGTATCGGCGCTCAGCACCGCCAGCGGCAGATGCCTGGGCGTCATGTTGATGGCATAGCCGAAGAGCAACAGCTCCATCAGCGGAATGATGACGATCATCGCCAGGCTCAGCCGGTCGCGCTTGAGCTGGATGAACTCCTTGATGATCATCGCCCACAGGCGCGGCACAAGGCGCGGCAGGGCATGTCCCTTCCGCCCGCTCATGCGCCAGCCTCCCCGCCGCAGACCTTTGGCCTGTCCTCCATGAAGTGGATGAAAACGTCTTCCAGGGTCGGCGCATCGGCCGTGCAGGTCAGGCGCCGCGCCTTGCAGGCGGCATGGACGGCATCGGCCAGGGCCTTGCCCGCGCGCCCGGCCACGTGCATTTCGTCGCCGCGGAAGGTGACGCTCTCCACCTGTGGCAGGCCGGCCAGGTGCCGCGCCAGATCGTCAAGCCCCCGCCCTCCGGAAATGGAAAAGGCGGCCAGGCCGGATTGCGCCACGATCCTGTCCACCGGGCCATTGGCCAGGATGCGGCCCTTGTAGATATAGGCCAGTTCATGACAGCGCTCGGCCTCGTCCATGTAGTGGGTGGAAACCAGCACCGTCACCCCACGCGAGGCCAGGGCATGAATGCTGTCCCAGAAATCGCGCCGCGCCTTGGGATCGACCCCGGCGGTGGGCTCGTCCAGCAGCAGCAGTTGCGGATCGTGCAAGGTGCAGGCGGCCAGCGCCAGACGCTGTTTCCATCCCCCCGAAAGGGTGCCGGCCAATTGGTTGAGGCGCGCCCCCAGACCCATTTCGCGAGCCGTCCTTTCCGCCAGCTCCACAGGGCGGGCCATGCCATAGACACGCGCCACGAAGGCCAGGTTCTCGCCCACGGTGAGGTCGGAATAGAGCGAGAACTGCTGCGTCATGTAGCCCACGTGCAGGCGGATCATGCGGCTTTCGCGCACGATGTCATAGCCCAGGCAGCGCCCGCCGCCACCGCTCGGCGTCAACAGGCCGCACAACATGCGGATGGTGGTGGTCTTGCCCGATCCGTTGGGGCCCAGAAAACCATAGATCTCGCCACGGCGCACCTTCAGGGAAATGCCCCTGACCACCTCGCGCCCGCCGAAGCTCTTGCGCAGGTTGTGCGCATCGATGGCCCATCCGGCAGCCTCTGTCCGGCCCTGCGCGCTCATTTGCCCCTGTCTCCGGGGATCGTGAAGACATCCACCGGCTGGCCGATGGCCAGGCGCCCCATGCCATCTTTCCCGGCCGGCCGCGCCTCGAAGCGATAGACCAGCCTGGCGCGCTCCCGCGGCGAGAAGATCACCGGCGGGGTATATTCCGCCTGACCGGAAATGTAGCTGATGCGGGCGAAAAAGTCCCTGCCGCAACCATCGCAACGGATGCGCACCTTGTCCCCAATGGCATGGCGGGCCCGCTGGCGTTCGGGGACATAGAAGCGGATTTTCAACATGGCAGGCGGCAGCACGGTGACCACCGGGCGCCCCGCGGCGACGATCTCGCCGGGGCGGAAATGCACCTCCTGCACCCGCCCGGCCACCGGCGAGAGCACCTTTGCGCGCAGCAATCGCACCCGCGCGGCGCGCACCTGGGCCTGCGCGGCGCGCACCTGCGCCATGGCGGCGTTGATCTGCTCGGCCCGCGCCGGCAGGCGCGCGCTTTGCAACTGGCGCAAGGCCTGATCGAAACGCGCCTTGTCGCGCTGCCATGCGCCGCGCGCCGCATCCAGCCGGGCGCGCGAGACCACCTTGCGGGCAAAAAGGCGGCGCATGCGCTCATATTCCGCCCGGCTCACCGCCAGGGCGGCGCGCGCCTCGTCCACCGCCGCCTCAAGGGCCTTGATCTCCTCCGGCCTGCGCCTTTGCGCCTCGGCAAGGCGCAGACTGGCGCGCGCCTGCTCCAGGCGCGCCGCAGCCAGCTCCAGGTCGGCCTGCAGCACGCTGTCATCGAGCGCAAAGAGCTCCTGCCCGATGCGCACCGCATCGCCCTCGCGCACGTCCAGCTGCACCAGCCGCCCGGCCAGCTGTGGGCCAACATGGATCAGATCGCCATCCACATAGCCCTGAAAGAACCGCTCCGCAGGCGGTGGAACCACCTTGTCCCAATACCGGTAGATCCCGGCCCCGGCGGCGGCCAGCGCCACGATGACCACAACGGGCAAAAGCCGTTTCATGAGCAATGTCCTCCCGCCCCCGTCCATCCGCCACCTGCGGGCATTGTTTCACCACATGGGCGGCAAGGCAAGCGCGGGGCTGTTTCAAGGGGTTGCAACACTGCCAGGACGAAAATCCGGCCAACTGGCGGCGCGGGGTTTATGGGTCTGCGCCTTGGAGCGCTTGCGCCCTTCAGGGCAGATCCTTGCGCCGTTCGATCTCCACCCCGACCGAGGCCGCTTCGGGGAAGATGTCGGGCTTTTCCACCCGCACCCGGACGGCCAGCACATAGGGGTTCTCCAGGCTTTTCCGGGCGATCATGTCCGCCAGGGTTTCCACCAGATGCACATGCCCATCGGAGACGATGGCCTTGATGTGATCGACCACCTTTTCATAGGAGACCACCTTGTGAATGTCGTCCTCCAGCGGATCGTTGCGCTCGCGCACCGTCAGATCGACATTGATGATCACCCTTTGCGGCTCCAGCTTCTCGAAGTCATGCACCCCCAGCATGGCCTTCAAGGTCAGATCGCGCACGAAGACATGCGCCAGCCCATGACGGGCCGAGGCAATGGCCCCGCTCATCACCGAAGCGGCGGTATTTTCCCTGTCCATGATGAAATCCCCTGGATGATGAAGCCTGCCCGCACACCTTGCGCCATCGCGGCATGGAGTCAAGCGCAGCCTTGCGCCGGAGGCCCTCGTCACTCGTTCACTTCGGTGATGTCCGGCGTCTGCCAGTTCAGGTGCTGGCCGCCGTCCAGGGTGATCATCTGCCCGGTCATCGCCGGGGCCGAAAGGATGAACATCACCGCATCGGCGATTTCCTCCGGGCTTGCCCCGCGCCCCAGCAGCGTCAGGGCGCACTGTCTGGCGAAATCCTCCTCGCTCATGCGCGCATTGGCCAGGGTGGGGCCGGGCGAGATGGCGTTGACCCGGATAGCCTCCACCGCCAGCGCCTGCGCCATGGTGCGCGTCGCCGTCCACAGGCCCGCCTTGCTCAGGGTATAGGAGAAGAACAGCGGATTGAGCTTCAGCACCCTTTGGTCGATGATGTTGATGACATTGCCCTCTTCCCCCTTGCGTTTTTGCCCGGCGAAGGCCTGGGCCAGCAGCACCGGGGCGCGCAGATTGATGTTCATGTGCGCCTCCCAGTCCTCCAGCAGCATGGTCTGGATGGTATCGGGCTCGAACCGCGAGGCATTGTTGATCAGCACCGACAAGGGCCCCAGCGCCCTGACCGCATCGAGCACGATCTTCAGGGGCGTTTCCGCATCGGCCAGATCGCCCTGCACCAGCGCCGCCACCCCGCCCGCCGAGACGATCTCGCGCGCCAGCTCTTCCGCCTCCTGCCGCGAGGAGCCGTAATGGATGGCCACCGGATGACCCGCCTTCGCCAGCCGCAACGCAATGGCCCGCCCGATGCGCATCGCCGCGCCGGTCACCAGGGCAGCGCCTTTCCCGCCGTCACGCTCCATCGTCATGCGCCCTCCTCCTCGATCACCCGCGCCAGCAGAGCCAGCAGGCCCTCCCTGCCTTCCGGAACGAACCCTTGCGCCAGCCAGCGCTCTTCCACCTTGCGCAGAATCTGCCCCACCCGCGCCCCCGGCGCAACGCCCGCCGCCAGCGCATCCGTCCCGCGCAGCGGGAAAACCGGCGCCGTCCATTCCTTCGCCAGCTTCACCAGGGCGGCGAAGTCCGCATCCCCCAAGGCCCCGCGCGCATGCGCCAGGCGCGCCGCGCCGCAGGCCGCATCATTGCCATGCCGGTAGATGAACGCCCGCCAGTTCCCGTCCCCGGGCACCGCAAGGGCGCCAAGCTGCGCCACCACCCGGCTTTCCGCCCGCGACAGCCGGAAGGCATCGCGCAATTGCTCCCCCGGCCCGCACAGGGCGCACAGGCGCAACAGCCAGTCCGCCGCCAGTCCGAAACGCTCATCGTCCAGGGCCATCCGCGCCAGCGCCATGCGATCGCCCTCGCAGGCGGCCGGGAACACCTGCCCATCCACCCCCGTTCCGGCCATGAACAATACCGCCTCCACGGCCCGCGGCGCCACCAGCAGCCGCGAGATTTCCGCCCGGATGCGCTCGCGCGAAATGCGCCCCAGCCCCGCCCGCTCCGCCTCGCAGGCGGCCAGCGCCTCGGCATCCGGCGCATCCGCCCCATAGCGCGCCCAGAAACGAAAAAACCGCAAGATGCGCAGATAGTCCTCGCCAATGCGCGCCCGCGCATCGCCGATGAAACGCACCCGGCGCGCCATGAGATCGCCATATCCCCCCAGGGGATCGAACACATGTCCAGCGGCATCCGCATAGAGCGCGTTCATGGTGAAATCGCGCCGCGCCGCGTCCGCCGCCCAGTCCGCCGTGAAGGCCACCTTGGCATGGCGGCCATCCGTTTCCACATCGCGCCGCAAGGTGGTCACCTCGAAGGCCCGCCCGCGCCTGGAGACGATGACCGAGCCATGATCGAGCGCCACCGGATGCACCGCGAACCCCGCCTCTTTCGCCAGCCGCATGGCCTCTTGCGGCGGCCAGGCGGTGGCGATATCGACATCCTCCACCACCTCGCCCAGCAGGGCATTGCGCACCGCTCCGCCGACGATGCGCGCCTTGTCCCTCCCCAGGGCGCGCAACAGCCCCTGCAATTGCGGATCCATGAGCCACGGCTGGCCCTTCAGGGAGGGCAATTCAGGCGTTTTCGTCATGAACCAGCTCCCACATCTGCCGCAAGATGGCCGCCGTCGCCCCCCAGACGCGATATGCGCCATATTGCATCACCCAGTAGCGCCGCATCTTGCCGCGCCAGAAAATCTCCTCCCGGCGATGATTGCGCGCATCCATGAAAAAGGCCAGCGGAATGGTGAAGACCTCCGCCACCTCGCGCGCGCAGGGACAGACCGGATACCCGGCCCCCACCACCCCCACCAGCGGCGCGATGACGAACCCCGTGGCCGTCTCGTGGGCCGGCAGAAAGCCTAAGGGCGTGATGAAGTCCGCCCCTATGCCCACCTCCTCGCCCGTCTCGCGCAGCGCCGCCTGCAGGGCCGTTTCACCTGCCGCCATGCCGCCGCCGGGAAAGGCGATCTGCCCCGCATGGGCAGGCATGTCCGCGCTGCGCCGCGTCAGCAGCACATCGAATCCCTGCGCCCCTTCCACCAGCGGCACCAGCACCGCCGCCCGCCGCCCGCTGGCGCGCGAAAGATCCGGCGCATCCGGTGCAAGCCGCCGCGCCAGGCGGCGTAAAATCTCCCTGTCCGTCCCCCTTGCGTCCATGCTCTCCCGGCCCTGCCCTGTGCCCGCCTGTGAACCATCTTGCGAAAGCGCCACATCCATGACCTGTTTTTAATGCTATAGCATGAGCCGATGTTTTATGGATTCCATCACGGTGGAAAAGACAAGGCAGGAATGCACATGCCACAGACCATGGCCAGCGAAGACAGGATCGTCGAACGGATGGAGGAGGCCCAGGACAAGCTGGCGCGGGTGCGCGCCGCGATCGCCAGGGTCATCTACGGCCAGGAGGAGGTGGTGGCGCAATCGCTCATCGCCATTCTCGCCGGCGGCCATGCCCTGCTGGTGGGCGTGCCGGGCCTGGCCAAGACCCTGCTCGCCACCACCCTGGGCACGGTCCTGGGGCTGGATGAAAAGCGCATCCAGTTCACCCCCGATCTCATGCCCGCCGACATCACCGGCTCCGAGGTCATGGAAGAGGACGAGCACGGCAAGCGCCATTTCCGCTTCATCCCCGGCCCCGTCTTCTGCCAGTTGCTCATGGCCGACGAGATCAACCGCGCCTCGCCGCGCACCCAGTCGGCCCTGCTGCAGGCCATGCAGGAGCGCTTCGTCACCATCGCCGGGGCCCGCCATGACCTGCCCCGGCCCTTCCATGTCCTGGCCACCCAGAACCCCCTCGAGCAGGAGGGCACCTATCCGCTGCCCGAGGCCCAGCTCGACCGCTTCCTGTTGCAGATCGACGTGGATTACCCCTCCCTGGAGGCCGAAAGCCGCATGCTGCTGGCCACCACCGGAGACGAGACCGCCAGTGCCGAAAAGGTCCTCGATGGCGAACAGCTGATGCACATCCAGCACCTGGTGCGCCTCATGCCGGTGGGCGAAAAGCTCGGCCGGACCATCCTCGACGTGGTCCGCGCCGCCCGCCCCGGCCAGCCGGAAGCGGAGGACTTCATTACCGGAACCGTCGCCTGGGGCCCCGGCCCGCGCGCCGCCCAGGCGCTCATGCTCGGGGTGCGCGCCAAGGCCCTGCTGGAGGGCCGCCTGGCCCCCTCCCCGGATGACGTTGCCGCCCTGCTGGAGCCGGTGCTGCGCCACCGCATGGCCATCACCTTCTCCGCCCGCGCCGATGGCATCCGCCTTGCGGACATCATCGCCCGGCTGAAGGAAAGGATCGCCTGACTTGGCCCGCCCAGCCAAATCCGGCCCCGGCCAGCGCGCCGCCTTGCGCCATGATGCCGATGCCCTGGGCCATGCCCTGCCCGCCCTGCTCATCGAGGCGCGAAGGGTGGCGCAATCGGTCATGCACGGGGTGCATGGCCGCCGCCAGCCCGGCCCCGGCGAGGAGTTCTGGCAATACCGCGCCTATGCGCAGGGCGATTCCGCCGCCGAAATCGACTGGCGCAAATCGGCCCGCGCCGAACGCGTCCTGGTGCGCGAGAACGAATGGATGGCCGCCAACACCCTGTGGCTGTGGGTGCAGACCGATGAAGGCATGAGCTATCATTCGCACCTGGCCCCGGTGAGCAAGGCACACCGCGCCGCCCTCATCGCCCTGGCCCTGGCCACCCTGGCCACCCGCGCCGGAGAGCGCATCTGCGCCATCGGCGCGCCCCACCGCCCCGATCACACCGCCCGCGCCGTGGAGAATCTCGCCGCCTGGATCGATCCGCAAGATCCCGCCAGACGCGACAATCTGCCGCCCGCCGCCCAGCTGCCGCGCTTTTCCACCTGCGTGCTCATCGGCGATCTTTTCGCTCCGCCGCAGGCCCTGGAGGAGCGCATCCGCCAGCTCGCCGCCCGCGGCGCGCGCGGCCACCTGCTGCAGGTGGTGGATCCGGCCGAGGAGACTTTTCCCTTCACCGGCCGCACCATTTTCGAGGATTTCGCCTCCAGCGATTCCCTCACCCTGGGCAAGGCCGAGGAGCTGCGCGCCGCCTACCAAGAAAGGCTTACCGCCCACCGCGATCATCTGAAAACCCTGGCGCGGCGGCTGAACTGGACCTTCCAGGTGCACCGCACCGACAGCCCGCCACAGGCCGCCCTTCTGGCCCTGCATGCGCGCATCGGCGGCCAGGCGCGCGCATCTGTGGCCATGGGAGGGACATCATGACCACCCTTTCGGCCATCACCTTCGCCCACCCGGCCGCCCTCGTGGCGCTCCTCGCCCTGCCGGTCATCTGGTGGCTGCTGCGCGCCACCCCGCCACGCCCCAGGCGGGTGCGTTTCGCCCCCTTCCGCATCCTGCTCGGAATAAGGCAACGCCAGCAGCAGGCCGCCCGCACCCCCTGGTGGCTGCTGGCCCTGCGCCTGGCCCTGGCCTGTGCCCTCATTCTCGCCGTGGCCGGCCCGCGCATCGCCCCGCCCGGCCCCTCCCTGGCCGCAAATGCGGCAAAGGGCCCCCTCCTCGTCATCCTCGATGACGGCTGGCCCTCGGCCGCCAACTGGCAGGCCATGAAAAGCGCCCTGGAAAGCGCCCTGCGCCAGGCGGAGCGCGCCGCCCGCCCGGTGATCCTCGCCACCACCGCGCCCCGGGCCGCCGCCATATCGCTTGCCGCCCGCCCCGCCCGCGCCTGGCTCGACGCCTTGCCCTCTTTCGTTCCCTCGGCCCTGACGCCCGATCGCGCCGCCTTGCAAAAGCGGCTGCAAAGGCTCTCGCCGCCGCCTGCCCACATCCTCTGGCTCTCCGGCGGGCTCGATCACGGCCAGGCCGCAGCCTTCGCCGCCGCCTTGCTGAAATTGACCGGCTCCGTGCGCCTGCTGGCCCCGCCTCCCCAGCGCCTGCCGCTCATTCTCTCCCCGCCCAGGCTTGCAAAAGGCGTCTTGCACATCGGCCTGCGCCGCGCCCATCGGCGCGCCAAAAGCTCCGCCCATGTCGTCCTGCGCGCCCGCAACGGCCGCCCCCTGGGCGAGGCCGTGGCCACATTCGCCCCCGGCAAGACCACCGCCGGCGCCCGCCTGTCCCTGCCCCTGGCGATCCGCAACGAGGCGGCCATGCTGACCATTTCCGGCCAGAACCACGCCGCCGCCACCTGGCTGTTCGACGACAGCTTCCGGCGCAAGAGCGTCCTTGTTCTCTCCGGCGAGAGCCGCCGCCGCGGCCAGCCCCTGCTCTCGCCCGCCTATTACATCCTGCGCGCCCTGCAACCCATCGCCGAGGTGCGCGAAATCCCCTCCATCGCCGCCCTCGAGGGCAAACTCGATTCCACCCTCTCCATGCTCGTCCTTGCCGATATAGGCAAGCTCGATGCGCCTCGCGCCGCCGCCATCCGCAAGTGGGTGCGGGCCGGCGGCGTTCTGGTGCGCTTTGCCGGCCCGCGTCTGGCCGCCGGGCATGACGATCTGGTGCCGGTGCGCCTGCGCGCCGGTGGCCGCCAGCTGGGCGCGGCCCTGAGCTGGGAAAAGCCGCAAGGACTGGCCCCTTTCCCGAAAAACTCGCCGCTGGCCGGATTGTCGCCGGATCGCGACATCAAGATCACCCGCCAGGTTCTCGCCGAGCCCGATGCCAATCTGGCCGCCCATACCTGGGCCGCCCTGGAGGACGGCACGCCACTGATCACCGCCCGCAGACAAGGCGCCGGCCTGCTGGTGCTCGTTCACACCACCGCCAACCCGGACTGGTCGAACCTGCCCCTTTCCGGTCTTTTCGTCGACATCCTCGCGCGCATCACCGCCCTTGCCCCCGCCGCCCGCCCGCCCGGCTCCCGTGGCAAGGCCGCGGCCGCCACCGTTGCCCTGGCCGCCCCCTTCACCCCCGTGCGCGCCCTCGACGGATTCGGCAACCTCGGCCCCATCCCGCCCGATGCCGCCCCCATCCGCGCCGCCGCCTTCGCCACCACCCGCCCCTCGCCGCGCCATCCGCCGGGCCTTTATGCCCGCCCCGGCCAGCAAAGGGCGCTCAATGTCACGGATGGGAAAACCCGCCTTGCGCCCTTGCCCGCCCTGCCCGCGGCAATCGCCCGCTCAGGTTATGAAGCCGCCCCGGCGCGCGATTTTGCCCCTGCTCTCTTCGCCGCTGCCTTCGCGCTTTTCGTGCTCGATCTGGCCGCCATGCTGGCCCTGTCCGGAGCCGGTTTCAGCCTGCGCAAACAGACCACATCCGCCGCCCTTGCGCTTTTCGCCCTCTTGCTGGCCACGGCTCCCCAGCCCGCATACGCCGCCCGGGACGGCAAGCAGCCAGACCCCCAGGCCCTGCAATTTGCCTTGCGCGCCACCTCCCGCACCCATCTGGCCTATGTTCTGACCGGCAACGCCGAAGTGGACGAGATCTCCCGCGCCGGCTTGTCGGGGCTGTCCGCCTATCTGACCATGCGCACCTCCGTGGAGCCCGGCGAGCCCTTCGGCATCAACCTGGAGCGCGACGAGATCGCCTTCTTCCCGCTCATCTACTGGCCTATCACCGCCGATGCCAGGCCGCCCTCGGCAAAGGCGCGCGAAAAGCTCGACATCTATCTGAAAAACGGCGGCATGATCCTTTTCGACACCCGCGATGCCGCCGAAGCCGCCACCCGGCCCGGCACGCCCACCCCCCGCGCGCGCGCCCTGCGCCGCATCCTCGCCGGCCTCGACATCCCGCCGCTGGAGCCCGCTCCGCCCACCCATGTGCTGACCCGCACCTTCTATCTGCTCAAGAGCTGGCCGGGCCGCCATGATTCCTCGCCGCTGTGGGTGGAGGCCACCTCCGCCGGGGCCGAACAGCGCAAGCTCTCGCCGGGCAACGCCGATGGCGTCTCCGCCATCCTCATCACCGGCAACGACATGGCCGGGGCCTGGGCCACATCCGCCTCCGGGCGGCCATTGCTGCCGGTCATTCCCGGCGGCGCGCGCCAGCGTGAATACGCCATCCGCGCCGGCATCAACATCGTCATGTATGCCCTGACCGGCAACTACAAGGCCGACCAGGTGCACATTCCGGCCATACTCAAAAGGTTGGGACAATGACCCAGACACACCTGTCCCTCACCTTCGCCCCCGCTTTGCCGCTGTGGCTCATCGCCGCTGGAGCCATGGCCGCGCTCGTCCTCATCGTGCTGCTGTGGCGCGCCCGCCGCCAGACCCCGGCCATGCTGGCGCGCCTCGCCGCCGCCGCCGTGCTCACCCTGGCCCTGCTCGATCCGCGCATGGAACGCCAGCAACGCCAGCCCCTGGAGAGCATCGCCGTGGTGCTCACCGACGATTCCCTCTCCCAGGCGGTGAACGGCCGCCGCCAGCGCGCCCGCAAGGCCGAAGGCCTGCTGCGCCAGCGCCTCGCCGCCATCAAGGGCCTGCAAACCCGCTTCGTCACCCTGCCGCCCGCCCCCGGCCGCGATGGCACCCGCCTCATCCATGCCCTGCGCGAGGCCCTGGCCGATGTTCCCCCGGAGCGTTTCGCCGGCGCCATGCTCATCACCGATGGCCAGGTCCACGACATGCCAAGGGATGCGCGCGCCGCCCTGCCCCCGGGCTATGACGCCCCTGTCCATGTGCTCATCGACGGACGCAAGGACATGCCGGACCGCCGCGTGGTCATCCGCCAGGCGCCCCGTTACGGCATCGTCGGCAAGGACCGGACCATTCGCTTCACCATCACCCAGACCCCGCCGCCTGCGCCGGGGGCGCGCATCCGCGTCACCATCCGCACCGGCGGCGAGGAATGGGGCGTCCTTTCCGTGCGTCCCGGCGAGCCGGTAAACCTGGATCTGCCGGTGGCCCACGCCGGGCAGAACATCCTGGAGATCATCGCCGCGCCCATGCCCGGCGGCGAACTCTCCTTGCGCAACAACCACGCCGTCATCATCACCAAGGGCGTGCGCGACCGGCTGCGCGTGCTGCTCATCTCCGGCGAGCCGCACCCGGGCGAGCGCACCTGGCGCGACCTGTTGAAATCCGACCCTTCCGTGGATCTGGTGCATTTCACCATCCTGCGCTCGCCGGAAAAGCAGGACGGCACACCCATCCGCGAGCTTTCCCTCATCGCCTTTCCCACCCGTGAGCTTTTCGTCGACAAGCTCGACAGTTTCGATCTGGTCATTTTCGACCGCTACCAGCGCCGCTCCATCCTGCCTGCCGCCTACATGGAGAACGTCGCCGATTATGTGAACAACGGCGGCGCGGTGCTCTTCACCGCCGGGCCGGAGTTCGCCGGCGTCTTCTCCCTCTCCCGCACCCGGCTGAAAAGCGTCATTCCCGCCAGCCCCGCCGGTGTCCTGGAACAGCCATACCGCCCCCGCCTCAGCGCCACCGGCCTGCGCCATCCGGTAACCCGCGGCCTGGCGGGAGCCAACGCAACCGCCACCACCGCCCCCACTTGGGGCCGCTGGTTCCGCATCGTGCGCAGCCATGCCGCCCCCGGCGCGCAGGTGCTCATGACGGGGCCGCGAAAGTCCCCCTTGCTGGTGCTGGCCCGCCGTGGCGAGGGCCGCATCGCCGCCCTGCTCTCCTCCCAGATCTGGCTGTGGGCACGCAAGTATGACGGCGGCGGCCCCCATGTGGAGCTCTTGCGCCGCCTTGCCCACTGGCTGATGAAGGAACCGGAACTGGAGGAGGAGGCCCTCTCCGGCGCGTCCGAAGATGGCGGATTGCGCATCACCCGCCGCAGCATGAAGACGGATTTGCCGCCGCTGCGCGTCACCGGCCCCGATGGCAAGGTGCGCGAACTCCCCCTGCGCCAGCGCGCCCCTGGCATTTTCACCGCCATGCTCAAGAACGCCCCGCCCGGCCTCTACCGGCTGCAAAACGGCGCTCTGGAGCGCCTCGCCGCCGTCGGCGGACTGAACACCCTGGAAAGCCGCGCCCTGGCCGCCACCGGCAGCATCCTCGCCCCCCTGGCGGCTTTCACCGGCGGCGCCGTGCGCTGGATCGCGCGCGGACAAAAGGAGGTCTTTGTGCCACGCGTCATCATGATGCCGCAAGGCCGCGCCATGTCCGGCGGCGGCTGGCTGGGGCTGAAGAAATCGCAAGCCTCACGCCTGATCGCCACCTCCCGCATCGGGCTCTTTTCCACCCTGCCCATGCTCGCCGCCGCCCTTTTGCTGCTCGCCCTGGCCTGGCGGCTCGAGGGCCGCTGAAGACTTGCCCACCCACCTGTGAGCGGGCAGCACCAGCCCCCTTGCCCCGGCCAGCGCCCCCGGCACAAGCTCCAGCGCCAGCAACCGGTGCGGGTCGAAGGGGCCGGGCATGAGCAACTGCCCTTCCGGCACCGGCTGAAACCCGAAGCGGCCATAATAGGGCCCATCCCCCACCAGCAGGATCAGGCGCTGTCCGCCCGCCCGCGCCGCCGCCAGCGCCTCCGCCATCAGCCGCCCGCCCAGCCCCCGGCCATGAAAGTCCGGATGCACCGCCAGGGGCCCCAGCAGCAGCGCCTCATGGCCATCTTGCCCGATGCGCAAGGGCCACAGGGAAACCACCCCGGCCAGCCGTCCCGTGGCCGCTTCATGGGCGCTGAAGGAAAAAACGGGCCGCGCCCCCTCGCGCAGCCGGTAGGAGGTCTTCATCCGCCGCAATGGCCCGAAGGCCGCATCCAGCAGATCGTTGGCCGCGTCTTCCGGCGCGGCCGTCCCGGCAATGACAAAATCGCTCATGGAAAAATCAGCGGCAAAACCCGCTCTCCCGGAAAAACCATCTCGAACACATGGATCATGAGCCCACCCGGGGGGCTCATGGAACAAGGCACGCCTACAGCGCCGCGATTCGTCGTCGCAATGTGTTCTTGAACGCCGTCATGTCCATATCCGGCTGGATGTTTTTCCGTTTGCGCCCCGCTTGGGAGACAAAGACGAGTTAGGGTCAGCACTCATGAAGAGGGATGGCAGATGCAGGATTTGGGCAAAATATCAGCGTTCTTTCGTCCGCAGGCAATACCTTGAAGGTATTGTCAAGGGCGAAAGGGCGCTGATATGCAGCATAAATCCTGCAGATGCCGTGCAAATTCGTGAGTGCTGACCCTAGCACCAATCGTTTTCGCGCGCAAGCCGCAGCGCCTCTGCCCGCGCCTCCTCCGGGCTCGGCCAATGCCAGTCCTTCATGAACTTGCGCGCCCAGGTCATCTGCCGCTTGGCGTATTGGCGCGTCGCATTGACCGATTTTTCCACCGCCTCCTCCATGGAGATGTCCCCCGCCAGCGCCCGGCCGATCTGCGGCACGCCGATGGCCCGCATCACCGGCAGATCCGCATCCAGACCGCGCGCCATGAGCGCGGCCACCTCCGCCACCGCCCCGGCCCGCATCATCCAGGCAAAGCGCTCGGCGATGCGCGCCCGCAGGATGCCGCGCTCCGGCGCCACGAACAGCCGCAGGACATCCACGCCAGCCAGCACCCCCGCCTGCCCCGCCGCCTGAAAGTCCTCCAGCCGCCGCCCCGTCGCCAGCCGCACCTCCACAGCCCGCGCCAGCCTCTGGAGATCAAGGCCGGCATCGATCCCCAGCGCCTCTGCCTTCCGCCGCAAGGCCCGCGCGTCCTTTCGCGCCAGGGCGCGCACCTGGGCGCGGATGTCCTCCGGAATGGGCGGCACCCCGGCCAGCCCCTCTTCGAGCACCTTGAAATAGAGCCCCGTGCCGCCGGTGAAGATGGGCACGCCCCCTTCCCGCCAGATGCCTTGCGCCGCATCGCGCGCCTCGGCGAGCCAGCGCCCGGCGCTGTAGGGCGCATCCGCCGCCACATGCCCATAGAGCACATGCCGCGCCCTGGCCTCGTCTGCGGGCGAAGGCCGCGCCGTGAGCAGCCGCAGATCGCCATAGACCTGCATGGAATCGGCATTGACGATCACCCCGCCCAGACCTTGCGCCAGGGCCAGCGCAATTGCCGACTTGCCCGAGGCCGTCGGCCCTGCAATAAGGATGGCGCGCCTGTCCATGGTGTTTCTCTTTCGGCCCTTCAGCGGATGGATCATGCAAGACCACGTTATCGTTCTCATTCATGCCCCCGGCAAGGGCGAAATTGACGCCGATGCGCGCGCCGGGGCCCTCTCCACCGTGGCCCCTTTCAATCCGGAGCTGCGCTGGCTGGACGAAACCGGTGGAGAGGCGCTGGAAATCGCCTTCACCCCGCCCCCGGCCAGCCATTTCCATCCGCGCTCCCTGGAGGAGCGCCTGCGCGCCCGCCTCATGGGCGAGGCCCTCGACATCGCCGTTCTGCCCCTGGGCGGGCGGCGCAAGAAACTGCTCATCGCCGATATGGATTCCACCATCATCGGCCAGGAATGCATCGACGAGCTGGCCGCCGAGGCCGGCGTCGGCGAGGAGGTGGCCGAAATCACCGAGCGGGCCATGCGCGGCGAGCTGAACTTCCGCGAAGCCCTCAAGGAGCGCGTCGCCCTGCTGACCGGCGAGCCGCAGGAGGCCATCGACCGGGTCATCGTCGGGCGCATCTGCACCAATCCCGGCGCCCGCACCCTGGTGCGGACCATGAAGGCCCACGGCGCCTATACCGCTCTGGTTTCGGGCGGCTTCATCCCCTTTGCCGAACATGTGGCCAGGGTGACCGGTTTCGATGAAATCCAGGCCAATGCCCTGCCGTGCGAAAACGGCCTGCTCACCGGCCGCACCGCCGAGCCCATCCTCGGCCGCGAGGCCAAGGCCGAGGCCCTGGAGCGGCTGGTGAAAAAGCTCGGCATTGCGCAACACGATGTCCTGGCCGTGGGCGATGGGGCCAATGACGCCGATATGATCACCCGCGCCGGTCTGGGCGTGGCCTATCACGCCAAGCCCCTGTTGCGCGATGTGGCCGATGCCCGAATCGATCATGGCGATCTGACCGCCATTCTCTATCTGCAAGGCTACAGGAAAGCCGAATTCGTCTGAAAAACCCGCCACCTTGGCCCCTTTTTGCACCTTTGGGCGCAAATCCCCTGTGGAGGAATCATGTCCTGACTCTTGCGGGCGGATTCGCCTTGCGGCATCGTAAGGCATCGGGTGATTCGTCCATCACCACCAGCCAATGACGCAAGGGATTCACGAAAAGATGACAGCCGCACTGAAGGTTCGAGACGGCCTCTTCACCAGCCCCCTGGAGCATGTGGAGCTGGTGGCCAGCGGCAATGGCTGGCCCCTGGTGCGCACCGGCGAATCCGAAGCGCAACTGGTGATCGAGGCCTCCGGCCTGGGCCTGCAACTGACCGTGAGCTGGAACGAGGACTCCGAAAGCCTCTTCGTTGCCTGCATGTTCGATCTGAAAATCCCCGCCGCCCGCCAGGCCGAGACCACCCGCCTGGTGCAGATGATCAACGAGCGCATGCTCATGGGCCATTTCGACTACTGGCGCACCGAAGGGCTCGCCCTTTACCGCAACGGCCTGTTGCTCTCCGGCGGCGCGCGGGCCACCGCCGCGCAATGCGAATCCCTCATTCACCTGGCCGTGGAGGCCTGCGAGCGCTATTATCCGGCCTTCCAGTTCGTCATCTGGGCCGGCAAGAGCGCCGAAGAGGCCCTCCAGGCCTGCCTTTTCGAGACCGCCGGCAACGCCTGAAGACATCCGCGCAAGGAGTCCGCCATGACCGCCATGCCACGATTGAAAGGCCCCCTTGTCCTGCTCGGCGCCGGCCGCATGGGACAGGCCATGCTGAACGGCTGGCTCAAGGCCCGGTTGCCCCCCCGCCAGATCATCGTCATCGATCCTGCCCCCGCTCCGGCCCTCTCCGCCCTGGCGGAGGAAACCGGCCTGACCCTCAATCCGCCGCCGGAGGCCCTGGGCGGCGCACAGGTGCTCGTCGCCGCCGTCAAGCCCCAGGTCATGGACGAGGCCATTTCCGCCATCGCCCCGGCCCTGGGCAAGCAGGCCCCGCTCATTCTCTCCATCGCCGCCGGACGCACCATAGCCTCCTTCAAGGCCCATTTCGGCCCCGGCAGCCCGGTCATCCGCGCCATGCCCAACACCCCGGCGGCCATCGGCGAGGGCATCACCGCCCTGGCCGCCAGCCCGGAGGTCACCGCGGACCAAAGGGAATTGGCCCGCGCCCTGCTGTCGGCCCTGGGCGAGGTGGTGGAGGTCGAAACCGAAGAGATGATCGACGCGGTCACCGCCGTTTCCGGCTCCGGCCCGGCCTATGTCTTTCTGCTCGCCGAGTGCATGGCCGCGGCCGGCGCCTCCCTGGGCCTGCCACCGCAACTGGCCGAAAGGCTGGCGCGCGCCACCATCGCCGGCTCTGGCGCCCTGCTGGCCCGTTCCGGTGAACCCCCGGCCGCCCTGCGCGAAGCCGTCACCTCGCCCGGCGGCACCACCGCCGCCGCCTTGCGGGTGCTGATGAAAGGGCAAGGCCCCACCCTGTGCGATCTCATGCAGGAGGCCATCACCGCCGCCGCCGCCCGCTCCCGCCAACTGGCCTGCGGCAAGTGACCTTGCGCCGCCCGCGCCCCCATCCCATATTTTGGCCACCAAGCCATGCCACCATGGCACAGTGACAA
>JALSNA010000470.1 GCA_026987255.1 Hyphomicrobiales bacterium
CGTGCACCTCCACGTGCCCGGCGGGCAATTCATCGATGAAGCGCGACGGCAGGGCCGTCTGCCACAGGTTGTGCACCCGCCGGTTATGGGCAAAGGAAATGACGGCGCGCCTCTTTGCCCGCGTGAGGGCCACATGGGCCAGGCGGCGCTCCTCCTCCAGGCCGGCCTCGCCGCTTTCGTCCAGGGCTCTTTGGTGGGGAAACAGTCCTTCCTCCCAGCCGGGCAGGAAAACGGTGTCGAACTCCAGCCCCTTGGCGGCGTGCATGGTCATCAGCGAGACCTTCTCGTCCGTGCTGGCCCGGTCGGCCTCCATGACCAGGGCCACATGCTCCAGGAAGGCGCCCAGGGTGTCGAAATCCTCCATGGAGCGCAGCAGTTCCTTGAGGTTGTCCAGCCGCCCTTGCGCCTTGGGCGAGCGGTCGGCCTTCCACATGTCCGTATAGCCCGATTCGTCCAGCACGATCCCGGCCAGTTCGGACGGGGCCAGCTCCTGCGCCTGAACCCGCCAGCGGGCAAAGCTCTCCAGCAGGGCGCGCAGGGAGCTCGCGGCGCGCGCCGGCAGGGCCTTGGCCTGGCTCATCTGTTCGGCGGCGCGATAGAGGCTGACCCCGCGCATGCGGGAGAATTCATGCATCTTCTTCACCGATGCCGCGCCGATGCCGCGCTTGGGCACGTTGATGATGCGCTCGAAGGCCAGGTCGTGATCGGGGCTGTGCAGGCAGCGCAAATAGGCCAGGGCGTCGCGCACCTCCAGCCGTTCATAGAAGCGCGGCCCGCCGATCACCCGGTAGGGCAGGCCGGTCTCGATCAGGCGCTCTTCGAGGGCGCGCATCTGGAAGGAGGCGCGCACCAGAACCGCCATGTGCGACAGCCTTGCGCCCTTGGCCTGAGCGGCTTGCAGATCGTCACAGATGGCGCGCGCTTCCTCCATGTCGTCCCAGTGGGCGCGCAGCACGACCTTTTCGCCTGCCCCCAGCTGCGAGCGCAGGGTCTTGCCCAGCCGCCCGGCATTGTGGGCGATCAGGTGCGAGGCGGCGGCCAGGATGTGTTCCGTGGAGCGGTAGTTGCGTTCCAGGCGGATGATCTTGGCGCCCGGAAAGTCCTTCTCGAAGCGCAGGATATTCTCCACCCGGGCGCCGCGCCAGCCATAGATGGACTGGTCGTCATCGCCCACGCAGCAGATATTGCCATCGCGCCCGGCCAGCAATCGCAGCAGCATGTACTGGACGACGTTGGTGTCCTGGTATTCGTCCACCAGAATATACCTGAAGCGCTTGCGGTATTCCGCCAGCAGGGTGGCATCGGCCTGGAAGATGCGCAGGGGCTGAAGCAGAAGATCGCCGAAATCCACCGCGTTGAGCTGCTCAAGCCGCTGCTGGTAGAGCTGGTAAACCTCTCCCGCCTTGCCGGAGGCGAAAGCGGC
>JALSNA010000471.1 GCA_026987255.1 Hyphomicrobiales bacterium
GATGCTCTCATCGCTGTTCCAGCCATCGGCATCCCACGCATCCTGCTCCCAGTGCACCTGGAAGGTGATGGCCCGCGTGGGGTTGAGCGTGCGCCGGGCGATGTCCGGATCCACGGCCTCCCAGTGACCTGCTACTGAACTTTCATCCAGGCGGAACTTGAGTCCTTTGGTTTGATACGCCACGTGGCGCAGGTTGAGCAACCGGCAGCTGCGCGGAGCTTTCATCTGGCGCAGCGCTGCTGCCGGTTGCGGTGAGCAGGCTCTCGGCAAATGCCTTTGGTGTCTGATAGCCGAGCGCCGAATGAGGCCTCTCTTCATTGTAGTCATCGACCCAGGCCCGGATGAGGGCGCGGGCATGGGCCATGCTGTGGAACATGGTTTCGTTCAGAAGCTCGTCGCGCATGCGGCCATTGAAGCTTTCGACAAAGCCGTTTTGCATCGGCTTTCCGGGTGCAATGTAGTGCCAGTTGATCTTGCGATCTGCGGCGAAGGCCAGGATCGCGTTACTGGTCAGTTCCGTCCCATTGTCGCTGACAATCATGCCCGGCTTGCCGCGCCGCCCGATCAGCTTGTCCAGTTCTCGCGCCACGCGCTTGCCCGAGATCGACGTATCCGGAATTGCCGCGAGGCATTCCCGTGTCACGTCATCGACCACGTTCAGGATGCGAAAGCGGCGACCACAGGCGAGCTGATCATGCACGAAGTCCAGCGACCACCGGGCGTTCGGCCTCGCCTCGACCAGGATCGGGGCGCGGCTGCCAACAGCCTTGCGCCTGGCCCTGCGCTTGCGCACCGCAAGACCTTCCTCGCGGTAAAGTCGGTAGATGCGGTTGATGCCCGAGGTCTCGCCCTCACGCCTGAGCAGCACGAACAACCGCCGATACCCAAATCGACGCCGCTCATTGGCCAGATCACGCAGGCGTTGACGCAACTCTGTATCCGACGCCCTGCGAGAGCGATAGCGGATCATCTTGCGATCCGCCCCGACGATCCTGCAGGCCCGCCGTTCCGACAGGCCCATCATGGCCTGCAGATGCGCGACGGCTTCGCGCTTCACGGCGGGCCCTACCATTTTTTTGACAAGAGCTCCTTCATCGCCGCCGCATCCAGCATCTGTTCGGCCAGCAGCTTCTTCAGGCGAGCGTTCTCGTCTTCCAGAGCCTTCAGCCGCTTTGCGTCCGAAACCGTCATCCCACCATACTTGGCTTTCCAGTTGTAAAAAGTCCCCTCCGACATCCCGTGCTTGCGGCACAAGTCGGCGCATTTCGCTCCCGCCTCATGCTCCGTCAGAATGCCGATGATCTGCTCTTCCGTGAATCTCTTTCGCTTCATGGTCCGTCCCTTCTTTGGGTCAGACTCTAATCCCTTCTGGAGGAAAAATCCCGTGGCAGGTCAAATACCTGAAGGTATTGTCG
>JALSNA010000472.1 GCA_026987255.1 Hyphomicrobiales bacterium
AGGCCCTGAAGGCCCTGCTGGCCTCCTCCGGCATGGTGGACGTGGTGCGCCGCGCCCATCCCGCTCCCCAGCCGCTTTTTACCTGGTGGAGCTATCGCGGCAAGGGGGACTGGAAGGCTCTGAACAAGGGCCGCAGGCTCGATCACATCTGGACGGATGCGGATCTGGCGCGGCACTGCCAGGAGGTGGAGATCGCCACCCAATGCCGCGGCTGGACGCGCCCTTCCGACCATGTCCCGGTGCTGGCGCGATTCGATTGGCCTTCTTCGGACGAAAAAAGGGAGCGGCCCTGAAGACCGCTCCCCTTGGGCAATCCGGAAAAGACGCAGCTCAGAACAGCTTGGCGCGGAAATCGGACAGGGCCTTTTTCAGCTTGTCGAAGAAGCCCTTGCCATGCTTGCCGCCCCTGGTCTTTTCGGCGATCAGGTCGAGCTGCTCATAGAAGGGCTTGAAGTCGCCCTCCTTGCCGTAGCCCAGGGCCTCGGCGAATTGCAGCTCGGCGCGCGCCGCCTTGAGGATGTCCGCCAGCTCCTTTTCCTCATCCTTGCTGCGCTTGGCCTTTTCCGCCAGCACTTCGGCGCGCTTCAGCATCTGCTCGGTGCGCAAGATGGGCAGGGGCAGGATGTGGCGGGTAATCACCAGGGTATTGAGGGCGGCGATCAATCCGGCCTTGGCCTCCTTGAACTTGCCCTTTTCGATCAGCGGCGCCACCGCCTTGATGGCGTCCGGATAGGTCGCCAGCGGCACATTGACCACCTCGATGACAATTTCGCTCGCCAGCCCGGAAACCAGGGCGCGGGCATCCTGCACGCGGCCCTTCTTGAGCAGGGCGATGGAGTCTTTCACCGCCTTTTTCACCGATTTCACGTCGGCATAGATATCCAGCGTCTGGGTCTGCACATCCACCGGCGCCAGGGCCAGATCAGGCGCGCGCGCCAAAAGGATTTCCAGCTTGCCCACGGCCCGCTCCAGCGCCGCCATGGCCGCCTTCTTGTCCTTCTTGTCCAGCGCCTTGATGGCATTCTGGGTTTCGCGCAGGGCAATGACCGCTTCGGCATAGATCTTGCCGCGCTCGGCATTGGCCTTTTCCGCCCCCGATTTGCGCGCCTTGACATCGGCCGTCTTGCGCCCCTGCGCCGCCTTGGCGGCTTCGGCCTTTTTCATGGATTGTTCAGCCGCGGGCTTTGCCGCCGCCTTGGCCGCATCCTTGCCCTTTTCCGCCGCAAGTCCCGCACCGGAAACCGCCAGCATGGCCGCCAGGGCCGGGGCCAGCAGGGCCCGTTTCGTCCAGGTTGTCATCTCTTTGTCTCCTCTTCCAGCAAGGCGCCTTCCCGAAAATCCGGACGAGCAAACCTGCTCACAGAAAAACCTCCGGGAAAGCCCCATCGCAATCTGTGTTCAAACCGTTTCTGTCTGTCCGGCAATACCGCGGGAGACCCTCCCCCGCCTGTCTTTCAGATTGGCGGGGCAGGGGCGTTTTTAAAGAGAGGATGCAGGGCTGGCAGGATTAAATTCCCGTAAGGTATCTATTCCTATCCAGCAGACCTGTTCACGCGGCGGGTGTTTTCGATGATCTGGGCGCGGATTTCGCTGATGCTGTAGCCGGACTGATCGTCCCCCTCGCCCACCAGGTCGCGGCGGATTTCCGCCGTCAGGCGCGCCAGGGCATCATGTATCTTGCGCGCTTCCTCTTCTGAAAAGCGCGAATCGGAGGAGGCGGAGCCGAAAACCTGCAAAAACCGGTGATATTCCTCCAGCACATTGGGGGCCGCCGCCAGGGCCAGCTTGTGGGTGAGAAACTGCAACCTGAGGCGCTCCTCCGGCGTGATGCCCCCGGAGGCCAGGTGGTGTTCGATATGGTCGAGCAGTTTCGTGTAGATATCCACCTTCAGATCGGCCAGCTTGATGGACCATTCCTTTTCCAGCTCCACTTCCGTCTGCTTGTTGAGCAACAAGGCGGTGATCAGGATGGTGGCCACGATACCCAGGATGACCAGCAGGATTTCCTGGGTGAAGGGCCATTGGCTGGCCGAGGCATAGGCGGCGCGCAGCCACAGATACCCGCCAATGACCAGAATGACGGACAAAATCAGATAAATGAGATTCTGTTTGCGCAGCTGGCCGATGCGGCTGGATGTGTTCATGTGGAAAGTTCCCCTGTCTCTGGCATTGAACTGCGCATGGTGGCATATTGCGCCCCATGACAGAACACAATTCTTCTCCCGCTGCAACAGATGGCAAGCCCGTGGGCCCCGGCGATCATGTCTGGCTGGTCGATGGCTCCGGCTTCATCTTTCGCGCCTATCATGCCCTGCCGCCCCTGACCCGCAAGTCCGATGGCCTGCCGGTGGGCGCGGTGCATGGCTTCGCCGCCATGCTGCACAAGCTGCTCACCCAGATGAACGAGGGCAGAAGGCCCACCCATCTGGCGGTCATTTTCGACAAGGGCAGGATCACCTTTCGCAATGACATCTATCCGCAATACAAGGCCAACCGCCCGGAGCCGCCGGAGGATCTCATCCCCCAGTTCGGCCTCATCCGCCGCCTCACGGAAGCCTTCAACGTGCCCGCCGTGGAGCAGGAAGGCTACGAGGCCGACGATCTGATCGCCACCTATGCCCGCCAGGCGCGCGAGGCCGGGGCCACGGTGCACATCGTCTCCTCCGACAAGGACCTCATGCAGCTGGTCGGTGACGGCGTTTCCCTCTATGACGCCATGAAGGACACCGAGATGGGCACCGCCGAGGTGGAGAAGAAATTCGGCGTGACGCCGGACAAGGTCACCGACGTGCAGGCCCTGGCCGGCGATTCCATCGACAACATCCCCGGCATCCCCGGCATCGGCGTCAAGACGGCCGCCTTGCTCATCAACCAGTATGGCGATCTGGAGAATCTGCTCGCCCATGCCGGCGAGATCAGGCAGCCCAAGCGCCGCGAACGGCTGCTCGAACACGCCGATGCGGCGCGTGTGTCCAAGAAGCTGGTGACATTGGACGATCACGTGCCGGTCAAGACGCCGCTGTCGGCCTTCGCGGTGAAAAAGCCCGATCCGGAAAAGCTCATCGGCTTTCTCAAGGGCCTGGAGTTCACCACCCTGACCAGCCGCATCGCCCGCGATCTGGGGGTGGATGCGTCGAAAATCCCCGCCATTGAAGTCACCACGGAGGACTGGCAGGCCCCGGAGCCGGAAAAACCGCACCTGGGCGATGACGACCCGGACCGCACCGGCCCGGTGGAGGCGGCGGTGGCGGCCACAGCCGTGCCCTTCGATCATGACGGGTACGAGCTGGTCACCTCCCTTGATCGCCTGCATGCCTGGCTGGACGAGGCGCGGCGAGAGGGCATCGTGGCCTTCGATACCGAGACCACCTCGCTGGATGCCATGCGCGCGCACCTGGTGGGCTTTTCGCTGGCCACCGCGCCGGGCCGGGCCGCCTATGTGCCGCTGGCGCACCGCGCCGCCGATGGATTGGATTTCGGCGGCGGCAAGACGCTGGAGCAGATTGGCATGGAGGAGGCCCTGGCGGCGCTGGGGCCGCTGCTGGAGGATGACAGCGTTCTCAAGGTGGCGCAGAACGTCAAGTATGACGATCTGGTCATGGCCCGCCAGGGGCTGCGCATCCGGCCCTTCGATGACACCATGCTGATCTCCTACGTGCTCGATGCCGGTCTCGGCGGCCATGGCATGGACGAGCTGGCCGAGCGCCACCTGGGCCACAAGCCCATCCCCTACAAGCAGGTGGCCGGAACAGGCAAGAAGGCCATCACCTTCGATCTCGTCCCGCTGGATCGGGCCTGCGCCTATGCGGCCGAGGATGCCGATGTCACCTTGCGCCTGTGGATGATCCTCAAGGCGCGCCTGTGGGAAGAGCACAAGTGCACCGTCTATGAAACCCTGGAGCGGCCCCTGGCGCCGGTGCTGGTGGACATGGAGCGCGCCGGCATCCTGGTGGACCGCGCCGTGCTGGCGCGCCTGTCGCAGGAATTCGCCACCCGCGCCGCGGAGCTGGAAAAGGAAATCCACGCCCTGGCCGGCGAGAGCTTCAACCCCGGCTCGCCCAGGCAGCTGGGCGAGATCCTGTTCGGCAAGATGGGCATCGAATCGGGCAAGAAGACCGCCACGGGGGCGCGCAGCACCTCTGTCGAGGTGCTGGAGGAGCTGGCCGCGCAGGGGGTGGAGATCGCCGCCAAGGTGCTGCAATGGCGCCAGCTCACCAAGCTGCGCTCCACCTATACCGAGGCCCTGGCGGCCCACATCAACCCCGAAACCGGGCGGGTGCACACCTCCTATTCCATGGCCGCCACCAATACCGGGCGGCTGGCCTCCACCGACCCCAATCTGCAGAACATCCCGGTGCGCACCGAGGAGGGCCGCAAGATCCGCGCCGCCTTCATCGCGCCAAAAGGCGCAAAGCTCATTTCGGCCGATTATTCACAGATCGAGCTCAGGGTGCTGGCCCATGTGGCCGGGGTCAGGCGCCTGCGGGCGGCCTTCCGCGACGGGCTGGACATTCACGCCATGACCGCCTCGGAAATGTTCGGCGTGCCCATCGAGGGCATGGACCCGATGATCCGCCGCCGCGCCAAGGCCATCAACTTCGGCATCATCTACGGCATCTCGGCCCACGGGCTGGCGCGCCAGCTGGGCATTTCGCGCCAGGAGGCGGCCGAGTATATCAAGACCTATTTCAAGCGCTTCCCGGAAATCCGCGACTACATGGAAGGCACCAAGGAGTTCGCCCGCGCCCATGGCTACGTGGAGACCATCTTCGGGCGGCGCATCCATTTCCCCAACATCAAGGCCTCCAACCCCACGACACGGGCCTTCAACGAGCGCGCCGCCATCAATGCGCCCATCCAGGGGGCGGCCGCCGACATCATCCGCCGCGCCATGATCCGCATGCCAAAGGCCCTGAAAGAGGCCGCACCGGAGGCGAAGATGTTGCTGCAAGTCCATGACGAGCTGATTTTCGAAGCCCCCGATGCGCAGGTGGAGGCGGCCATGGAGACCGCCCGCGCGGTCATGGAAAAGGCCCCCGAACCGGCGGTGAAAATGACCGTGCCGCTGGTGGTCGACGCACGCGCCGCCAACAACTGGGACGAGGCCCATTGACACCCCGCACCGCGTATGCGGCAAAGGACTGAAAGCAATTTCCAACAGGATGTCATGACCATCATGCCCGAAAATGAGGACAAGGCAGCGCAAGTGCGCTTTTTCGGCCGCCGCAAGTCGCGCCCTTTGAAACCGCGCCAGGCCGAACTCATGCGCGATCTGCTCCCGGCCCTGCAATTGACCGCCGATGATGCGCCAATCCTGAAAACCCCGGCACGGCTCTTTGCCCCGCCCGCGCGGGAGATGGTCCTGGAAATCGGTTTTGGCGGCGGCGAGCATCTGGCCCATCAGGCCCGCACCCATCCCGAATGGGGCTTCATTGGCTGCGAGCCTTTCATCAATGGCGTGGCCAAGCTATTGTCCGCGGTGGAACGGGACAATCTGGCCAATCTGCGCATCTGGGATGCGGATGCTAGGCATCTGCTGCCTCTGCTGGGCACGGAAACCTTTGCCCGCGTCTTCCTGCTCTATCCCGACCCATGGCCCAAGAAACGCCACCACAAGCGCCGCTTCGTCAACCAGGAAAATCTTGCGCAAATCCGCCGCATCCTGAAGCCCGGCGGCGAGTTTTTCTTCGCCAGCGACATCCCCCATTACGTCGCCTGGACGCTGTGGCAAGTGCGCGCTCACGGCGGGTTCGCCTGGCTGGCCGAAAGAGCGCGCGACTGGCGCGAGCCGCCGCCGGGATGGCTCTCCACCCGATATGAGCAAAAGGCCCTGAAGGCCGGACGCACACCCGCATATCTGCGCTTCATCAGGACAGCTTGAGTAAATACCCCATTCATTGCGCCTTGGCGGCGGCGAGGAATTGCCGGATAAGCCGCGGATCCTTTCTGCCCCGGGCGGCCTCGACACCGGAAGAGACATCCACCATCGGCGCGCCGGTGATGGCAAGAGCTTCGCGCACGTTGTCCGGCGTCAAACCCCCCGCCAGCATGTAGGGGCCCTCCCAGGCGTCCAGCACGGACCAGTCGAAGGCATGGCCGGTGCCGCCCGGCAGGCCAGCGGCCTTTTCCGGCGCAACCCAGGCATCGAAAACGGGAAAGTCCATGATGCCGGCATAGGCATGCGCCTTGCGGATGTCTTCGGCCTTGCGGATGCGGAAGGCCTTGATGATGCGCGCCCCGGACATGCGGGCGATCTGTGCCGCCCGCTCAGGGGACTCCGCTCCATGCAACTGCATGTAGCCGGGGCGCACGATGCGGGTGATTTGCGTCAGGAATTCATCATCGGCATCGACGCTCAAGGCCACGATCCGTGCCCTGCCGCGCGCCATCTCCGCCAGGCGCGCGGCCTGTTCCAGCTCCACATGGCGCGGAGAAGGGGCGAAGAACACCAGGCCGATGAAATCCGCACCTTCGTCCAGCGCCGCGCCCAGGGCGGTCTCCTCAGTGATGCCGCAAATCTTGACACGCACGCCCATTGTTCCGGTTCCCCTGGTTGCGGTGGATGTTGCCGCGTGCCCGTCAGCCCCGCCCCGTCTGGGCGCGGTGCATCAGGTAGTGATCGGCCAGCACCAGGGCCACCATGGCCTCGGCCACCGGCACGGCGCGGATGCCCACGCAAGGGTCGTGGCGGCCTCTGGTCACGAT
>JALSNA010000473.1 GCA_026987255.1 Hyphomicrobiales bacterium
AGCCCGGCGGGGCATCGAAACCGGTATGCAAGATGGCGCTGTTGCCCTTCGATGCGCCATCGAGAATGTCCGGAGCCTTTTCCAGCAGCACCGTATCGAGTCCATCGAGCGCCATGCGCCGGGCCATGGCGCAGCCGACGACGCCGCCGCCGATGACCGCCACGCCGCATGTGTCGAGGATTGTGCTCACCTTGCCCCTCCGGCCTCAATGCAGGCTGTGTCACCGCATCGTTTGCAAATATCCTGCACGGAAATGACCACGCAGTAACAAGCTGTGACTGAATAGGCAACAGCACAAAGGGAATTTTCGTCAACTTTCACCCCGGCGCGGTTTGGATTCAGTTTTGCTCTTCGGCCTGGGCCACGCGCACCATCACGTTGTTTTCCTCCAGGGCGGCGCGCAATTTGCTGTCAGGTTCGGCATCGCAGACCAGATTGTCGATGCAATGCAGCGGGCAGACCTCGAAGGAGGCGATGGCGCCGAATTTCGAGCTGTCCACCAGGATGGTCAGGGTTTCGGCCTGTTCGATCATCGCCCGCGCCAGCTGCGCCTCTTCGATGTTGTAATCCATCACCCCGGTGCGCACATCCAGCGCGCCGATGGCCAGGAAGCAGTGATGGGCGCGAAACAGCCGCGCCTGGGCAATGGCCATGGAGCCCACGGTCTGATGGTTGCCGCTGTGGTATTCGCCGCCCAGCATGAAGGCCCGGCAGCCCTTGCCGGAGTGATCGATGATGCGCGCGATCTCGGTGGAGTTGGTGATCACCGTCAGCCCCTCCACCTTGGCCAGCTGCTCGGCGAAATAGATGGTCGTCGAGCCGGTATCGACGAACACCGTCTCCCCCGGCGCCACCAGCCTGGCGGCCTCCACCGCTATGCGCGCCTTCTCCAGCGCGTGTTTGCTCATGCGCGCCCTGAAGGGGCCCTCGCCGGTGGTCATGGGCAAGGATGCGCCGCCGTGAAACTTGTGCACCAGGCCCGACTGCGCCAGCCGCGTCAGGTCGCGCCGGATGGTCTCGCGCGAGATGTCCAGCCGCTCCGCCAGCTCGTCCACCGTGGCGCGGCCCCGCTGGCGGATGATGGCAACGATCTCCTGCCGCCTTTGTGATGGCGTCATTTTCGCGCCTTTCCAGTCGATACGAAAGAACTGGCCGAATCAGTAGGAGCATTTGCCGGTATTGTCCAGCAACCCCCGTGAAACTGGGGATAAAGCATCCTGAATGCGCCGCAGAATATGATTGTTTGGCCAGATATTCTGTGGTTATAATCAATCTTGTCACAGGCCTGTTACAAAAAACGGGCACGGCTCTTTCCGCAAAGGCCGGGAAGATGGTGCGCAACAACCAGGCCGGCCGGGGAATTCGCCAAAGCGAAAGCGTCCACACAACCCAGGGAGATACATCATGAAAAAATTGACTGTCATGCTGCCGTTGCTGGCTGCCGGCCTCATGGCCTCGACGGCGGCTTCGGCCCGCGACCTGACCATCGTCGGCTGGGGCGGCACCACCCAGGCGGCCCACAAGGTGGCCTATTTCGAGCCCTTCATGAAGGACACCGGCAAGAAGATCGTCGAGGATTCGTGGAACGGCGAGATGGCCAAGGTGCGCGGCATGGTCGAAACCGGCAAGATCACCTGGGACGTGATCCAGGTGGAGGCCCCGGAGGTCTTCCAGGGCTGCGAGGAAGGCCTTTTCGAGCCGCTTCCCTGGGGCGCGAAGCTGGACAAGGCCAAGATGGTCGATGGCGCGGCCGCCGAATGCGGCGCCGGTGTGCTCATCTGGTCCACCATCTTTGCCTATGACGCCGACAAGATCAAGGACGGCCCCAAGACCTGGGCCGATTTCTGGAACGTCAAGAAGTGGCCCGGCAAGCGCGGCATGCGCCGCGGCGCCAAGATGGCCCTGGAGATCGCCCTTGAGGCCGATGGCGTGCCGGTGAAGGATGTCTACAAGGTGCTCTCCACCAAGGAGGGCGTGGACCGCGCCTTCAGGAAGCTCGACGAGCTCAAGCCCTACATCCTGTGGTGGAAGGCCGGCGCCGAGCCGCAGCAGCGCCTGGCCGCCGGTGACGTGACCATGACCATGGCCTACAACGCCTGGATCTACAAGGTCAACAAGAAGGAGCACCGCAACTTCAAGATCGTCTGGGATGGCAACAACTATTCCATGGACTACTGGGTGGTGGTCAAGGGCTCGCCCAACAAGGATCTGGGCATCGATTTCATCAAGTCCACCATCAATCCCAAGCGCCAGGGCGTCTTCTTCAACCGCATCGCCTATGGCTGGACGGTCAAGGGCACCGGCAAGTATGTCAAGCCCGAGATGCTCCCCAACCTGCCCACCGCCAACGGTCATCTGGACAATGCCCTGCAGACCAATGTCGAGTTCTGGCTCGACCATGGCGAAGAGCTGGAAAAGCGCTTCCAGGCCTGGGTCGCCAAGTAGGCGGCCGGCGCGGATGAGTGCTTCATCCGCCTGAAGAAACAACGGCCGCCCCGCGCGCCAGCCGCGCGCGGGGCCAGGCCGTGTTCCGGGAAAGCGGCCGCAAGGCCGCGCCATTCTCCCGCCGGTTCATGCGAAGGCGAGCCTTTTCACCTTGCGCCGCCACCTCGGGCAGCGGTCAGGGCGCAAGCTGAAAAGCGCTCATACGCAAAGGGAAGGGGATCATGACAGACGCACAGGCTCCGGCCATTCCCGCCGCCGGCGGCGAGCAGTTGAAACGGCGGCTTCAGCGCGCCGAAAGGCGCAAGAAGATCGAGGCCGTCAGCCTGATCATGCCCTTGCTGGCGGTGATGATCGTCTTCTACTTCATCCCCATCGCCCTGATGCTCTATCGCAGCATCGACAACACCCAGATGCGGCAGGTCATGCCGCGCACCGCCGATGTCATCGCCAGATGGGACGGCAAGGATCTGCCCGGCGAGGATGTCTACAAGGCCGCCGCCCAGGACATGAAGGAGGCGCGCCAGAAACACACCATCGCCAAGGCGGCGCGGCGGCTGAACTTCGACAAGCCGGGTTTTTCCTCGCTCATCTCGCGCACCGCCCGCAAGGTTTCGAAACTCGATGTGGACAAGTGTGAAAACTGCAAGCAGACCCTGATCTCGATCGACAAGCGCTGGGGCGAAAAGCCCTGGTGGACGGTCATGCAGCGCGGCCTGAAGGATCACACCCTGCTTTATCTGCTTTCGGCCCTGGATCTGCGCTATGACGACAACAACCATGTGGTGCGCGTGCCCGAGGAGCAGGCCATCTACATGTCGATCATCGCCCGCACCATCTACATTTCCGCCTCGGTGACGATTCTGTGTCTGCTTCTGGGCTTCCCCATCGCCTATTATCTGGCCACCGCCACCCCGAGGGTGCGCAACCTGTTCATGATCGTCCTGCTTTTGGTCTTCTGGACCTCCCTGCTGGTGCGCACCCTGTCGTGGATCCTCGTGCTGCAGGATTATGGCGTGGTCAACTCCTTCCTCATGTGGGCCGGTATTACCTCGAAACCCATCCCCCTGGTGTTCAACCGCTTCGGCGTCTATGTGGCCATGACCCATGTGCTTTTGCCCTTCATGGTGCTGCCGCTCTATTCGGTCATGCGGGTGATTCCGAAATCCTACGTGCGCGCCGCCCATTCGCTCGGCGCCACGCCCTTGAAGGCCTTCTGGAGCGTCTATGTGCCCCAGACCCTGCCCGGCATAGGCGCAGGCGCGCTCATGGTCTTCATCCAGGCCCTGGGCTACTACATCACGCCGGCCCTGGTGGGCGGCTCGCGCGACCAGATGATCAGCTATTTCGTCGCCTTTTTCGTCAATGAACGGGTGAACTGGTCCATGGCCTCCGCGCTCGGCCTGCTGCTGCTGGTGCTGACCGGCACCATGTATCTGATATTCGGCCGCAAGGTGAATATCGCCAACATGAAGATGGGGTGATCAAAATGGCTCTTCCTCCCTATGCCACCACCGGCCAGCGCATCTGGCATTATGCCTTCAAGGTCATCGCCATCGGCCTGTTCATCTTCCTGCTGTTCCCGCTGCTGACCATCATTCCGCTGTCGTTCAATTCCGGCGAGTTTCTCTATTATCCGCTCAAGGGCCTCTCCTTGCGCTGGTATGAGGCCTTCTTCAGCTCCGATGAATGGTGGCGGGCGATGAAGAACTCCGCCATCATCGGGTTTTTCGCCACCATCCTGGCCACCGTTCTGGGCACCATCGCCGCGGTGGGCATCAACCGCGCCGATTTCCCCGGCAAGCAGGTGCTGCTCGCCCTGCTCATCTCGCCCATGATGGTGCCCCTGGTGATCACCGCCCTGTCGCTCTATCTCTTCTATGCCCGCTTCGGCATGAACGACACCTACATCGGCCTCATCCTGGCCCATGCCATCCTCGGCATGCCCTTCGTGCTCATCACCGTGAGCGCAACCTTGCAAAGCTTCAACACCAACCTGATCCGCGCCGGGGCCTCTCTGGGGGCCTCGCCCACCAAGGTCTTTTTCGACATCATCATGCCCAACATCGCCCCGGGCATCGCCTCGGGAGCCATGTTCGCCTTCGCCACCTCGCTGGACGAGGTGGTGGTGGTGCTCTTCGTCGCCGGCCCCGCGCACCGCACCTTGCCGCGCCAGATGTTCACCGGCATTCGCGAGCAGCTCAGCCCCACCATCCTGGCCGCCGCCACGGTGCTCATCGTCATCGCCGGGCTGTTCATGCTGGTGCTGGAATATCTCAACCGGCGCAACGAGAAGATGGTCGGCCCCATGGAGACCAAGGGATAAGCCGATGCTCTTTGCCCAGATCAGCGATACCCACATTGCCGCGCCGGGGGAAAGGCCCCATGGCGTGGCCCCCGTGGGCGAGAACCTGGCGCGCGCCGTGGCCTGCCTGAACCGCCTCGATCCGCGCCCGGATTTCGTGCTGCTCACCGGCGATGTCACCAATGGCGGCGCCCTGGAGCAGGCCCGCCACGCCGCCCGCCTGCTGGACGATCTGGACATGCCCTGCCACATCGTGCCGGGCAACCACGATGACCGCAAGACCCTGGCCAGCGCCTTTCCTCAACAGGTGGTGGGGCAATCCCCCGGCGGCTTCCTCAACCAGGCTTTCGATGCCGGCCCGCTGCGCTTCATCGGCCTGGACAGCACCACTCCGGGCCAGCCCGGCGGCGCTTTCTGTGAAGCGCGCGCCGCCTGGCTGAAAGAGGCCCTGGCGGAGCGCCCCGATGCCCCCACGGTGCTTTTCCTGCATCATCCGCCGCTGAAGTTCGGCGTTCTGGAAACCGATGCGGACGGCTTCGACGGCGCCGCCGCGCTGGCCCGCATCGTCGCGCACAACCGCCAGATCGTGCGCATCCTGTGCGGCCATATCCATCTTTTTGCCCACGGCGCCCTGGCAGGTGTTCCCCTGACCTGCGCGCCGGCCGCCTCCGGCATGCGCCTGGCCCTGGATCTGACCCGGCGCGCCCCTTCCGCCTTCCACCTCGATGACCCGGCCCTGCTGCTCCACAAGTGGACCGATGATGCCGGGCTCGTGACCCATCACCTTTACGCACGCGGCGATGAGCCCGCGCATCCTTTTCAATGACGGGGAAACGACCATGAGCACGACAGATACCGGCCAGCCGCACGTCCGTTTCGACAAGGTGCAAAAAAGCTATGATGGCGAACGCCTGGTGGTGAAGGACCTCAATCTCGACATCGCCAAGGGCGAATTCGTCACCATGCTCGGCCCCTCGGGCTCCGGCAAGACCACCTGCCTGATGATGCTCGCCGGTTTCGAGACGGTCACCGGCGGCGAGATCTATCTGGCCGGCAACCCCATCAACGCCACCCCGCCGCACAAGCGCAACATCGGCATGGTCTTTCAGAATTATGCCCTCTTCCCCCACATGAGCGTGGGCGAGAACGTCGGCTATCCGCTCAAGGTGCGCAAGCTGGGCAAGGCGGAAACCGAAGAAAAGGTCATGCAGGCCCTCGGCATGGTGCAGATGCAGGATTTCGCCGATCGCATGCCCGCCCAGCTCTCCGGCGGCCAGCAGCAGCGCATCGCCCTGGCCCGCGCCCTGGTCTTCGCTCCCCAGCTGGTGCTCATGGACGAGCCCCTGGGGGCGCTTGACAAGCAGCTGCGCGAGCACATGCAATACGAGATCAAGCGCATCGCCGACAATCTCGGCATCACCGTCGTCTATGTCACCCATGACCAGTCCGAGGCCCTGACCATGTCGGACCGCATCGCCGTCTTCGATGACGGCATCATCCAGCAGCTGGCCTCGCCCTCGGATCTTTACGAGCGCCCCGAGAACAGCTTCGTGGCCCAGTTCATCGGCGAGAACAACGAACTGCGCGGCATGGTCGCCTCGGTGTCGGGAGATGTCGCCGAGATCACCCTCGCCGATGGCGAAAAGGTGCGCGCCCTGCCGGTGAACATCGCCGGAGAAGGCAAGCCCACCTTGCTGTCCATCCGGCCCGAGCGCGTCATCATCGATCCGCCCGAATCCGACGACATCCCCACCCTGAAGGGCAAGGTGGAGGAGCTCATCTACCTGGGCGATCACATCCGCTGCCGCATGACCGTGGCCGATAACGACGAGTTCATCGTCAAGATCCCCAATGATGCGGAGGAAAAGCGCCTCGCCGCCGGGGACGAAATCCGCCTGGGCTGGAAAACCGCCGACTGCCGCGCCCT
>JALSNA010000474.1 GCA_026987255.1 Hyphomicrobiales bacterium
CCCTCAGGCCTGCTCTTGCTCCTGCCCGCCGCCGAAACGCCCCAGCCCCAGCGCCCGGCGCAGCGCCGGCGGAGCCTTCTTGTAGGCCCCGCGCAACAAGGGGCGGCCGATGCGCAGATAGCCCTCGCCAAAGACCCGCCCGGCGAGACTCAAGGGGCGGTAATAGTCATGCACCGGCATGACATCGGAACTCCAGCTTTTCTTGTGGGGGGCCACCGGCACCAGCAGGTCGAAGACCTTCATGCCGTCCTTCAGCGCCTGCCTTTGCGAAAGATCCATATGCAGCCTGCCCGGCGAGCGGTGCGTCAAATCCTGTTCATGGGCGGTGATATAGCCATAATGGCGGCCCTTGCAGCGAAACCCGATTTCCCAGGAAACCCCACGCCCCGCGGCCGTCATCTGCGAGATGACCAGCCCGCCGCCTGGCCCCGCGGGCAAGGCCTTCAGGAAATCCGCCAGGGCCGGGTTGGAAAGCGGCCTGGAATAAAGCCCCTTGGCGGCCAGCCAGGCGCGCTTTTCCGCCAGCACCCGGCCAATGGCCTGCCCGCGCGCGCCCTTGTCCTCCAGAAGGGCAAAATCGAGCTTGCCCACGTCCTGTTCCAGCGCCTTGCGGATGCGCTTGCGCCGCCGCCTCTGGGTCTTGGAATAGCGCCGCTCGTAGGCCTCCTCACCGGCGAACCGGGACAGATCGAGCCACGGCGCGCCATCGTCCTGTGCGGCCTTGCGGAAACGGCGCTTGAGAAAATCCGCGATATTGGCATCATCGCGCACATGCCGCAGCCGCACCAGGTCGGAGCGCACGGTGCGCATCAGGAAACCGCAGGCCTCCTCCAGGGCAGCGTGCAATGCCTCCCCTTCCAGCGATGTCAGCACATCGCCATATTGCGAATAGGGATCGGACAGCCAGCGCAAGATGCGCAAGGGCCCGCGCCGCGCCACCATCAGCGGCCACAGCACAACCAGCCGCCCGCCCTGGCGCATGGTGAGGATGCACAGGCTCTCGCGGCGCTCGTCCAGACAGGTATGCGCCCAGGCATGGCACCAGCCGAAGCCCTGGAAAAAATGGATGTCGCGCCCGTGCGCCTCTTCCAGCGCCCGCCAATCGGATTCCAGGGCATCCAGCCCTGCAAGGGTGGTGACGGCATCCACCGAAAATCCCTCCGGCGCATTCATCCCGGCCCCGGCCGGCCCCGCATCGTGAGGCAAGGAAACGCCCCTGGCCCGCTCCGGCGCTCCCGCCAGCGCCCCATCGCGCAAATGAGCCGGTTGAATCATGATCCTTCGCCTCTCAAAGCATGCTGACTCGCAAGTATGCTGGCAAATGATTGGAATTTCCTTACCGGCACGGAAAAAATGCGCCTGGGAGCCTTTAGGGTCAGGACCCATAAATTTGCACGGC
>JALSNA010000475.1 GCA_026987255.1 Hyphomicrobiales bacterium
TGGTGGCGCGCGCCGCCCAGCCGGAGGTGAAGGAGATCATCCTGGCGCTCAATGCCACGGTGGAAGGCCAGACCACGGGCCATTACATCGCCCAGGCATTGCGCGATTGCGATGTGACAATCACCCGCCTGGCGCATGGCGTGCCGGTGGGCGGCGAGCTGGACTACCTGGACGAAGGCACGCTGGCTGCCGCCCTGAAGGCGCGGCGTTGAAACCTGCATCCGCTGCGTGAAAACCGGAATGCTTCAAGAAACCAAAGAGCCTTCCAGGGCCAGCAGGCGCCGCTTGGCCTCCAGTCCTCCGGCATAGCCGCCAAGGCCGCCGCCGCTGGCGATGACCCTGTGGCAGGGGATGATGATGCTGATGGCGTTGGCGGCATTGGCCGCGGCCACGGCGCGCACGGCCCTCTGGCGGCCAATGGCGCGTGCAACGGTGGCGTAGGAAACACTCTGGCCGAAGGGGATCTTCATCAAGGCGCGCCAGACCTTTTGCTGAAAGGCCGTGCCAGCCAGTTTCAGGGGCAGATCGAAAGTCTGCCGGTGAGCGGCGAAATATTCCTCCAGCTGCTGGCGGGCGGTCTCCAGCAGGGGATGAGCTGCCTCCCGGAACCCGCCGCCCAGATGGCGCATCAGGCGGGCCTCGACCTGCGGACGCTTCCTGCTGTTGACAAAATCGAGCAGGCACAGGCCATCGTCCACCGCGCCCAGCCGCATGGGGCCGAGAATGGTATCGAAGCTGTGGATGCAAATGTGCCGCGCCTTTGCCTTTGCCATCATGGCAGATTACAGACGGGCTGGATGCAGGTCAAATCACGAAAAGCCCCGCTCCGCACGAGGCGCAGGAGGCTCTCTTCAGGTTGCCCTGTCACAGGGGTGCTCAGGCCTTGCGGCTGGGCGTCATGTTGTCGATGGCCTTGGCCACGAACCAGGCCACCGGCAGGGCGATGATGAAGCCTGCGGCAATCAGCCAGAACATGGCCGTATTGGACATGCGCGCCGCCAGGGCCACGGTCATGAGAATACCCGCCAGGGTGGGCCCGGCCAGAACGTAAATGAGCAGGAAAAGTTTCATCATGGCTGTTCATCCCTCTTTGACCCGGTCGGCACCGGGCGCGCCCAGGTTTCACCTCACAGCAAGCTTGGCCCAAAGGAGGCCCGGCAATCATTGATTTGGATCAAATCCCACCGGGCCTTCTTGCCGCACCCCCTTGCGGCGAACACCCCGCCGCGACGGCCTCAGAGCAGTTTGTCGAGACCGGGAATGTTGCCCGCCACCTGCTTGATGACGTCGTTGGCCAGATCGGTATCGGCCTTTTCGCGGGCGTAATCGAAAACTTCCGAGCCCACGCCCTTGATCTGATCCATGTCCAGGCCGGTGGATTTCAACGCCCCCAGCGCGCCCATGGCCGCGCCCATGTTGCCGCCCAGCAGGCCGCCCAGCTTGCCCATCAGGCCGCCGCCGGAGCCGCCCTCGGCATCAGCGGCATATTTCTCCGCCAGATCGGAGGCGCCGGGGAGCTGCTCGAAGAGCTGCGAGACCGCGCCCTCCTCGGCGTTGTTGCGCACCAGGGACATGAGAATGCCGACGGCCTTTTCGGCCATGGCCTGATCGATGCCGAACTTGCTGGCGATATTGACGATAAGGTCTTCCATTTCGAGTTACCCCCGTTGTTGCTTGGTGGATGATGGGGCTATCTTTCCGCCATTCTTGTGACCGAATCAAGACAGGTTTTCACATCATGACCCAGGGCGCGCAGGATAGCGGCGGAATGGACAAGGCCAGGGCCCTGCTCAAGAGCGTCTTCGGCCACGAGGACTTCCGCGGCCCCCAGGAGGAGATCGTCGCCACCGTGATCGCCGGCGGCGACGCCTTTGCCCTCATGCCCACCGGCGGCGGCAAGTCCTTGTGCTATCAATTGCCCGCCCTGGTGCGGCCCGGAACCGGCATCGTCATATCGCCCTTGATCGCACTGATGGAAGATCAGGTGCTGGCGCTTTCCGAGCTGGGGGTGCGCGCCGCGGTGCTCAACTCCACACTCGGTTTCGAGGACATGCGCAAGACCGAATGGCAGCTGCGCTCGGGCGAAATCGATCTGCTCTACGTGGCCCCGGAAAGGCTCCTGCAGGAGCGCACCTTGCAGCTTCTCGAAGCGTGCAAGATCGCCCTGTTCGCCATAGACGAGGCCCATTGCGTCTCCCAGTGGGGGCATGACTTCCGTCCCGAATACACGCAATTGCGCATCCTGCACGAGCGTTTCGCCCATGTGCCGCGCATTGCGCTGACGGCCACCGCCGATGCGCGCACCCGCGCCGAGATCGTCCGCCAGCTGGCGCTTGAGGAGGCGCGCACCTTCACCGCCTCCTTCGACCGGCCCAACATCCGCTATGCCATCGCCCCGGAAGGAGCCGGGCGCACGGGGCTCTTGCGCTTCATCGAGACGCGCCACAATGGCGAATCTGGCATCGTCTATTGCCTGTCGCGCAAGCAGGCGGAGGAGACGGCCGCATGGCTGCGCGAAAAGGGCATCGATGCACTGGCCTACCACGCCGGGCTGTCCGGGGCCGAGCGGGCCCGCCGCCAGCGGCGCTTTTTGCGCGAGGAGGGGGTGGTCATGGTGGCCACCATCGCCTTCGGCATGGGGGTGGACAAGCCCGATGTGCGCTTCGTGGCGCATCTGTCCCTGCCGCGCTCCATCGAGGCCTATTACCAGGAGACGGGGCGGGCCGGGCGCGACGGCGCCCCGGCCGATGCCTGGATGACCTTTTCCATGCGCGACGTGGTGCTGCAAAGGCGCTTCATCGACGAAAGCCCCGCACCCGATGAGCACAAGCGCATCCAGCGGGCCAAGCTGGAGGCGCTGGTGGCGCTCACCGAGGCCACCACCTGCCGCCGCCAGATCCTGCTCGACTATTTCGGCGAGCCGCTCGAGGAGCCATGCGGCAATTGCGACACCTGTCTCGAACCGCCGCAGGTGGAGGACATGACGGTGGCGGCGCAAAAGGCGCTCTCGTGCGTCTATCGCACCGGCCAGCGCTATGGGGCAGCCCACCTGGTGGACGTGCTTTTGGGCAAGGAGACGGAAAAGGTGATGCGCGCCGGACATGACTCGGTGAGCACCTTCGGCATCGGTGACGAGCTCAACGCCAGCGGCTGGCGCGCCCTGTTCCGCCAGCTCGTCATTGGCGGGGCGCTGGATGTGGACGAGGAGCGCTTCGGAGCGCTGCGGCTGACGGAAAAATCGCGCGCCATCCTGCGCGGCGAGGAGCCCTTCCACATGCGCAAGCAGCCAAAACGGCCAAGGGGCAAAAGAGGAGTGGTGAGAAAATCACGCGCCGGGGAGGAGCTGTCCAGCCCCGGCCGGCGGCTTTTCGAGGCCCTGCGCGCCTGGCGCATGGAGGAGGCCAGGGAGCAGAACAAGCCGCCCTATGTGATCTTTCACGACGCCACCTTGCGCGACATAGCATCCTTGCGCCCGCGCACCTTGCAGGCCTTGTCCACCATCAACGGCATCGGCGAGGCCAAGCTGGAGCATTACGGCAAGGCCGTTCTGGCGATCGTTGCAGCGGACCGCTCCGATGCGGATCAGGCCTGAATGACCGGCGGATCGTCATCATGGCTCCAGTCCTCCCGCGGGCTTTGGGTGCGTGCCAGCTCCTCCTCTATGGCGCGCAGATCGGCGGCCACCTGGGCCTTGAGCTCCACGGCGCGCTGCTCCAGGGCGGCATCGGGCATGGCGGCGGCCAGGGCAGAGAAAAAGTCATGGATGCGGCGGGCCGATCGGGCGGCCAGTTGCAGGCCATGGGCGGGCTGCATGAGATAATGGGCCTCGTCCATATCGGCCACGCCGGGGCAGGCATCCGCCAGCCAGCGCGGATCGCGGCGGTATCTTTGCGCCCGCCAGTGCGGCTCCATTTCGGCCAGGATGCGGGCGGCATGGCTGGCGCGCATGTCCGCCAGGCGGGTGAAAAGGGCGCTCATTCGCGGGTTGTGATGCACCTCCATCTGTTCACAGAGCGATTGCAGGCATTCGGCTGCCGCCTCTTCCACCAGACAGGCGGCGGTGAGCAGATCCTCCATGGTCTCGACATGCGGCAGCGGCCGGGTCACTCTTTCGGTCATGGCGCAAAACCCTCCAGCAAATCTTGCAGCTTCTTCCCGGCCGCCGGATCGGGGCCCGCATAGGGCGGCCTGTCTCCCTTCCAGACGACACCGGTGGCCAGTTGCGGCCCGGTGGTGACGGCGGCCAGGGCCTCGGGCAGAGTGGCCGCCGGGGTGAGCGCGCCGCGCTGCACCTGGCGTTTCCAGGCCTTCTGGCCGGGGCGGAAGGTCACGCAGGGGCTCAATATCTCGATGACCGAAAAGCCCGGATGGCGGATGGCCTGCGCGATTTCGGCGGCCAGGCCGTTGGGATCGCCGGAGAAGGCGCGGGCCACGTAATTGGCCCCGGCGATGAGGGCGATGGCCATGGCATTGAGCGGCTGCAAGTGGGTCCCGGCCGGATAGAGATGGGTGGAAAAGTCCGGCTCGGTGGTCGGCGATGGCTGGCCCTTGGTCATGCCGTAGATGCGGTTGTCCATGACCAGCAGGGTGATGTCCACGTTGCGCCGGCAGGCATGCAGGAAATGGTTGCCGCCGATGGAATAGATATCGCCATCACCGCCGGCAGCGAGCACCGTCAGCTCCGGGCGGGCCAGCTTCAGCCCGGTGGCCATGGGCAAGGCGCGGCCATGCAGGCCATGGAAACCATAGGCGCCGATATAGGCCGGGATGCGCGCCGCACAGCCGATGCCGGAGATCACGGCGATTTCCTCCGGCGCCAGCTGCAAGAGGGCAAAGGCGCGGGTGATGGCCGACAACACGCCATAATCGCCGCAGCCAGGGCACCATATGGGCTTGATGGCGCTCTTGTAATCGGAGGGCTTGCGTGCTTCGCTCATGTCACGCCTCCTGCTGCCAGTCCGTCAGGGCCTTGAAGATTTCCGCCGCGCTGATGGGCCTTGGGCCCGCATGGCGCAAGGATCTCACCTTTGCGGGCAGATCGAAATGGGCCCGCAGATAACGCAGGAACTGGCCCGAAAAGGAGTTTTCCACCACCAGCAGGCGCGATGCCCCCTCCAGGGCGGCGGCCATTTTCTCCACCTGCGGCGGCATGAGCAGGCGCAGGGCGATGGCGCGCAGCTCCATGCCCGCCCGGCGGGCCTGCCGGACGGCCTCGTCCATGGCTCCGGCGGTGGAGCCCCAGCAGATGACGGCCATGCTGCCGGAGCCTGAAACATCGGCCCACAAATCGCCGAAGTCATGCAAGGCCAGCTTGGCGGCCCGCTTGGCCAGCTGGGCGGCGTGATCCTCCACGCGGGTGGAGGGAATGGCGTTTTCCCCATGCTCCAGGCCATCGGCGGTGTAAAGGCAGCCTTGCGTCCCCGGCAGGGCCATGGGGGAGATGCCGCTTTTGGTGAGCCGATAGCGCTCATAGCCCCCCTCGCAGGGCTCCTGCAGCAGCCTTTCGGCCCGCCAGCGGGGCAATTGCGGGCGCGGCATGATGGTTTTCATCTGGCCCATCATCTGGTCCGAAAGCATGATGGCCGGGGCCTGCAGGGCTTCGGCCAGATGCACCGTCCAGGCGGTGGTGTTCAGGCAATCGGCCACGCAGGTGGGGGCGGTGACCAGATGGGCGGCCTCGCCGTGGGGGCCGCACAGGGCGGCCTCCAGATCGGTCTGCTCGGACTTGGTGGGAATGCCGGTGGAGGGCCCGCCGCGCTGCACGTCGATGACCGTCACCGGCACCTCGGCGGCGGCGGCCAGGCCGATGCCCTCCTGCATGAGCGACAGCCCCGGCCCGGAGGTGGCGGTGAGCGATGGCGCGCCGCCGAAGGAGGCGCCGATGATCATGTTGATGGAGGCCAGCTCGTCCTCGGCCTGCACCAGCATGCCGCCGGCCCCCGACAGGGCGGGCGAGAGCCATTCGAGGATCTCCGTCGCCGGGGTGATGGGATAGGCGGCGGCGAATTTCACCCCGGCGGTGAGCGCGCCCAGGGCGGCAGCCTCGTTGCCGTTGATGATCCAGGGCTGGCCCGGATTTTTGTCCGCTTCGGCCAGGGGAGCAAAGTCCACCGCCAGATTTGCAGCGGCCCTCAGGCCATGCCGCATGGCGGCGATGGAAAGCTCCGTCACCGTCTCGCCCTTGGCGGCGAAACGTCTGGAGATGGCCTCTTCAAGCGCCGTTTGCGGCAGATTGCACAGCGCCCCCAGGATGCCCACCGCCAGCATGTTCACCCGCCCCTTGACCTCGCCGGCCATGGCGGCCAGCGGCAAGGACAGCAGGCGCGCTCCGGCCCGGGCGATTTCGGCGGGCGGCTCTCCGGCTGCCTCGTCCATGATGACCAGGGCATCCGGGGCCAGGGTGATTTCACCGCAGAAACGCTCGAAGTTGCGCCAGTCCACCGCCAGCAGCAGATCGAAAGCCCCGGCGTGGGCCTGGACGGGAAAGGTGGCCAGGCGCACCATGGCAGCGGCCTCGCCACCGCGGATCTGGGGGCCGACGGAGCGCGTCTGCAGGCCGAAGAAGCCCGCCCGCGCGGCGGCGGAAAGCAGCACTTCGGAAGCGGTCATGACCCCTGCCCCGCCGGAGCCGGAAATGGCCAGCGAAAGGT
>JALSNA010000476.1 GCA_026987255.1 Hyphomicrobiales bacterium
TGTCACAACAGACGCGCAAACCCCTTTGCGCACACAGGACAAAAAAGAGGCCCGTGCCTCCTCCCGGACGCCTTGCCTATAATCCTGGGTGGCCGGGAGGGGGCGCGGGCCGGAGCGAGTGCGCAAACCCTTTTGCGCACACAGGACAAAAAAGAGGCCCGTGCCCCCTCCCGGACGCCTTGCCTATAATCCTGGGTGGCCGGGAGGGGGCGCGGGCCGGAGCGAGTGCGCAAACCCCTTTGCGCACACAGGACAAAAAAGAGGCCCGTGTCCTCTCCCGGACGCCTTGCCTATAATCCTGGGTGGCCGGGAGGGGGCGCGGGCCGGAGCGAGTGCGCATCAGCGCACAAATGACAAAGAGGGAAGCATGGCAAACAAGCATCCGGACGAGCGCGAGGGCGAGGTCACATTGCCCTTCGACCCGGCAGAGGCCATCGGCGGGCCGAGGGTGATGTTCATCGGCCGCATCAGGAGCCCCTACGCCAGGCGCGAGGATTGCCCGCGCAACATCTCCATCGCCCGCGGCGAGATGCAACAGGCCGGGCAGACCGCCACCATCGAGATCGATGCCGCCTTCCGCCCCGGCCTCGATTCGCTGGCCCTGTTCACGCATATCATCGTCATCTACTGGATGGACAAGGCGGCGCGGCACATCATCATCCAGCGCCCGCGCTCCATGCGCGGCGCCCGTGGCGTGTTCTCGCTGCGCTCGCCGGTGCGTCCCAATCCCATAGCCCTGGCCACGGTCAAGGTGCTGGCCATCGATGAAAAGGCCGGGACGATCACCATCGACGCCATCGACTGCATGGATGGCACACCTTTGATCGACATCAAGCCATGGATGGAATCCATCGACGCCCCGGAGGATTTCTGCAAGGGGAAATGATCAGTTTCAGCCACAAATGGCAAAGGCAGGGTGGCCTTGCGGCCACCCTGCCTTTTTTGACGTGCGGATCACCCAGGCAAGATCAGTTCAGGCCCGGGATGTGAATGGTCACGCCACCGCCTTGACGCGGATGGCCGCCCTTGGGGCCATCGGGGCGGGGGTGTTCGCCGCGGGGCCTGATGCGTGCGCAGGTGACCGGCGAGGTCTTGATCCAGCCGCGCGGGCAGGCGCAGCCGCGGCGGCCGGGAATGGCCCTGGCCGGTGGTATGCACAAGATTGCCGGACGGATCTTGCGGCAGCCATTGCGCCCATCCGGCTTGTAGCCGCGCGGACAGATGCAGGCGGTGCGCGCCCTGTTGGGCCGCGCCGGCTTCTTGCACACCACCAGCTTGCGGCAGCCGTTGCGCCCGTCGGGCCGCCAGCCACGCGGGCAATAACAGGCCGTTCCCGCCTTGTTGGGCCGTGCAGGGCGTTTGCACACCACCAGCTTGCGGCAGCCGCCTCGGCC
>JALSNA010000477.1 GCA_026987255.1 Hyphomicrobiales bacterium
TGGGCATCGTGCGCACCACCAAGCGGCTGCAACGGGCCCGCCACCGGGTCGATCTGCTGCACGAGGAGATCACCGAATATTACGCCGATTTCCGCGTCAGCGCCGATCTTCTGGAACTGCGCAACCTGACCTTGGTGGCCTATCTCATCATCCGCTCGGCCATGGCGCGCAAGGAAAGCCGCGGCCTGCACTACACCCTGGACTATCCCGAACCGGTGGAATCGCGCCGCCACCCCACCATCCTCACCCCCAAACGCTTCACCGGCTGGAGCAGCGCCTGAGGGAGGGCAAGGGCTACTTCAGCACTTTCAGGGCCTTCAGGCGGGCATCGGCTTCCATGCGGGCGCGCTGATCGGCAAGGGAGGTCATGGGGGCTTTCAGGGCGCGCTCGTATTCGGCCCTTGCGGCCTGCTTTTTGCCCTGCTTTTCATAGATGCGGCCGCGGAAATAATGCAGCGAGGGGGTGGAGCCGCCCAGCTTTTCCGCCTTTGCGAAATCGGCCAGGGCATCGGCCAGCCGTCCCAGGCGATAGCGCACGATGCCGCGGTCGATGCGCGGCTTGGCCAGGGCGGGCTTGAGCCTGACCACCGCCGAAAGATCGGCCAGGGCCTTGTCCTTGCGGCCCAGTTTCCAGTTGGCCATGGCGCGCTTTTCATAAAGCGAGGCGCGGGCCGGATCGAGGCGGATGGCCACGTCCAGATTGTTGGCCGCGTTGTCCCATTTTCCCAGCCGCATCCAGGCGGTGGCGCGCGCCTCGCGCGAGGGCACGTCGTTGGGATCGGCGAAAATGGCCTGGTTGTAGTCGTTGATGGCCTCGGCCCACTTCTTCATGCCCATGTAGACTTGCGCCCTTTGGGCATGCAGCTGGGCATCCTGCGGCTTGACCTGAAGGGCCACGTCAAGGTCCTTGAGGGCAAATTCCGGCTTCTGGCGGAACTGCCAGGCCACCGCCCGGCCCATGTGGGCGCGCAGGTTCTTCGGATCGCGGGCGATGACGGCGGAATAATCCGAAATGGCCTTGTCCACCGCCCCGGTGATGAGGAAGATATCGCCACGCGCCGTTTGCAGATCGTTGTCAGTGGGCGCAAGCTTCAGCGCCTGATCATAGGCGGCAATGGCCTGCGCGAACTTCTGCTTCTTGATGAGGTTTTCGGCATAGGCCTTGAGAAGCGGAACCCTTTTCTCCTTGCTCAGATCAGGACTGGACAGGGCCGCCTGGCAGGCGCTGATGGCCTTTTGCGGGTCGCGGGCCTTCAGGCAGCTGGCGGCTTCATCCGCGGCCAGGGCCGGATGGGCGGCCAGCAGGGCCACCATTCCCGCGGCGGGGAAAATACGCATGCACGAACTCATGGGGATCAATCCTTGTTCACCGGGCGGGCGAGAAAGGCGGGCATGTTGCCCTCGTGGAAGGAATCCTGGCGGCCGGAGGCCTTGTTGGCCGGTTTCGCCGCCCTGGCATCCTCCTTGCGCTGGCCGGTGTCCTTTTTCCCTTGCGTCTCGCGGGTCTTGCCCGCCGATGCCCGGGCCTGCTGCGCGCCCTTGCCGCGCGAGGTGCGCGGCGCCCGTTTCGGCTTCTCCTGAACGGAAGATTCCTCCCTGGGGACATCGGCCGCCTGCGCCTTGGGCTTGCCGGTGCGCCCCTTGCGCGAGCGCGAGGTGCGCCCGCCGGAGCCGCGCGCGCCCCTGCCCTTCGCGCCGCCGCGGGCAGGCCGCTTGCGGCGGGAGGCTTCCTCGATTTCCTCTTCGGTGGGAGCATGGCCTTCCCAGGGGATTTCCTTGCCGATGAGCTTTTCGATCGCCTTCATGACGCGGAAATCATCCGGCGTGACCAGGGTCACCGCCACGCCCTCGCGCCCGGCGCGGCCGGTGCGGCCGATGCGATGGACGTAATCCTCCGGGCTCACCGGGGCATCGTAATTGAACACGTGCGAGACGGCCGGGATGTCCAGCCCGCGGGCGGCCACGTCGGAGGCCACCAGATAGGTGATCTTGCCATCGCGGAAGGCGGTCAGGGTGTCGAGACGGGCATACTGATCCATGTCGCCATGCAGCGATCCGGCGTTGAAGCCGTGCTTGCTCAGGGACTTGCGCAGGATTTCGACGTTCTTCTTGCGGTTGGCGAAGATGATGGCGTTGGTCAGGCCCTGCTCGTGGGCGCGCAGGACCTCGCGCAGCTTCTCGCGCTTGGCCTTGTCGTCGGAAGGGGCGAGCACCAGCTTCTGGTCGATGGTCTCGGCGGTGGAGGATGGCGGCTGCGCCTCCACGGTGACCGGCAGATGGAGGAACTGCTCCGTCAGGCGCTTGATCTCGGCCGGCATGGTGGCGGAGAAGAACAGCGTCTGGCGGGTGAAGGGCAGCATCTTGACGATCTTTTCGATGTCGGGAATGAAGCCCATGTCGAGCATGCGGTCGGCCTCGTCGATGACCAGCACCTCCACGGCGTTGAGCAACAGCTTGCCGCGCTCCACGTGATCCATCAGCCGCCCCGGCGTGGCGATGACCACGTCGGCGCCGCGGTCGATGATGCGGCTTTGCCGGTCGAAGGAAACCCCGCCGATGAGCAGGGCGATGTTGATCTTGTGATACTTGCCCAGCTCCTCGAAGGCATCCAGCACCTGGGCGGCCAGCTCGCGGGTGGGCTCCAGGATGAGGGTGCGCGGCATGCGGGCGCGGGCCCGGCCGCGCTCCAGCCGGGTGAGCATGGGCAGGGCGAAGGCCGCCGTCTTGCCCGATCCGGTCTGCGCCAGCCCCAGCACGTCCTGGGCGGCCAGGGCGGGGGGAATGGCGCCTTTCTGAATCTCGGTGGGTTCGCTAAAGCCTGCGTCGGCCACGGCCTTGAGGACCTTTTCGCTCAGTCCAAGTTCTTCGAATGTCATGTGTGTCTTTTGTCTTTCGCAAAGGGAGGAGCCCGGCAGGGCCCCGTCTTGTTGGCTCTTCGCACTCCGCGCTGTTCATTCATGAAGCGGAAAACGGCAAAGAGAATGCGCCCATCCGGCGCGGGACCGGCGGGCAAAGACCCATGCGGCCCGGCACGCCAGCATGGCGTCCCTTGATGCGCAACATAGGGCCTGAGCGGATTCTGTCAAGGATTTCCCATGCTTGAGCCCCTTGCCGGGCCGGGGCCAGTTGCGATAGATTTGCAAACGACCCGAGAGCAGGACAAACAAAGGAGAGATTTCATGGCGGCAATTGCGCCCGTGTGCGATTTTGGCTGGAAGGCCCCGGACTTTTCCCTCCCCGGCGTCGATGGCAAGATCTGGAGTTTCGATGACATCCGCGGCGAGAAGGGCACGGTGGTGGTTTTCATCTGCAACCACTGCCCCTATGTGAAGGCCATCGTGGACAGGCTGGTGCGCGACGCCAAGGCGCTGCAGGAAGCCGGCATCGGCTTTGTGGCCATATCCTCCAACGACGCGGAGCAGTATCCGCAGGACAGTTTCGAGAAGATGAAGGAGTTCGCCGCCCGGCACGGCTTTTCCTTCCCCTATCTGCATGACGAGGACCAGACGGTGGCGCGCCGCTACGGGGCGGTGTGCACGCCGGACTTCTTCGGCTTCAACGCCGCGGACGAGCTGCAATACCGCGGCCGCCTGGACAGCTCCGGCAAGGAACCGGCGGCCCCGGATGCGCGGCGCGAGCTCTACGAGGCCATGATGCAGGTGGCCGAAACCGGCTCCGGACCGGCCGAACAGACCCCGGCCATGGGCTGCTCCATCAAGTGGAAACCGGAAAACTGGGGCCGCGGCTGCTGAGGATACAAGGCCGCGGCCCTTGCCGGAGAATAGGGTCAGGACCCATAAATTTGAACGGCATCTGCAGGATTCATGCTTCATCCCGGAGCCTTTTCGCCCTTGCCAATACCTTCGGGTATTGCCTGCGGACGAAAAGACACCGGGATTTTGCCTAAATCCTGCATCTGCCATCCCTCTTTATGAGTCCTGACCCTAGCCTTTTTGCTTGCGCGGGGGGCGGTTTTGGGTCACCCTTGGCATGGGCGGATGGCAGCAACAGGAGGGAGACTGGCATGACAACCCTGGTCATTCTTGGCATCATTGCCGCCATCGCGCTGTTCGGCATCCTCATCTACAACAAGCTGGTGCGCAACCGGCAGATGGTCAAGGAGGGCTGGTCTGGCATCGACGTGCAGCTGAAGAAGCGCGCCAACCTGATCCCCAACCTGGTGGCCGCCGTCAAGGGCTACATGAAGCACGAAAGGGAGCTGCTGGAGAAGATCACCGGGCTGCGCGCCAGGGCCGCCAGCATGGAGGACGCCAGCCCGGCGGAGCGTTCGGCCATAGAGCAGGAAATCTCGCGCACCCTGGGGCAGATCAACATCGCGGTGGAGAACTATCCCGACCTGAAGGCCAACCAGAACGTGCTCGATCTGCAAAGGCAACTGGCGCAGATCGAAAATGCCATCCAGATGGCGCGGCGCTATTACAATGGCGCGGTGCGCGAAAACAACATTCTGGTGGAATCCTTTCCCTCCAACCTGATCGCCAGCACATTCCATTTCGAGAAGGCCGAATACTTCGAGCTGGAAAACGCCGCCGACCGGGCCGTGCCCAAGGTGGAGCTCTGATTCCCCTGCCCCCATTTCACGGGAGTGCCCCATGCCGCGCCTTGCCCGTCTGTCCTTTTGCCTGTTTGCCCTTCTTGCCGCCCTTGCCGGGCCGGTGGCGGCGCAAGAGGCCATCTTGCATTTCGCCTCGCGCATCGAGGTGCGGCCCGATGCCTCGCTGATCGTCACAGAGACCATCAAGGTGCGCGCCGAGGGACGCTCCATCCGCCATGGCATCTATCGCGATTTTCCGCTGCATTTCAAATATGACGACGGAACCATCGGCAAGGTGGGCTTCAAGGTGCTTTCCGTGGAGCGCGACGGAGCGCCGGAGAACTGGTTTCGCAAGCGCGTGGGCAACCATGCGCGCATCTACATGGGGCGCAAGAGCACCCTGGTGCCCACCGGCGTCCACGTCTACCGCCTGACCTACCGCACCACCCGGCAGATGCGCTATTTCAAGGATCATGACGAGCTTTACTGGAACGTGACGGGCAATTTCTGGCGCTTTCCCATCCTCAAGGCCAGCGCCGAGGCGCACTTTCCGCGCCGCGCCCCGATCCGCAAGGTGGTGCTCTATACCGGCGCCTATGGGAGAAGCGGAAAGGCGCGCGCCAGGGTGACGGAAGAGGCCCCCGGCCTGGTGCGGGCCGGGACCACCGCCCCCCTTGGCCCAGGCGAGGGCTTCACCATGGCCATAGCCATCCCCAAGGGATATGTGCGCGAACCTTCGGCGGCGGAAAAGTTCCTGCGCAAGGCCTGGGACAATCTGAACACCTGGTGGCTCTATGGCGGGGCCTTCGCGGTGGCGGCCTATTTTCTCTGGGCGTGGTGGAAATTCGGCCGCGATCCGGCGCGCGGGGCCATCTATCCGCGCTGGGAGCCGCCCATGGGGCTTTCGCCCGCCGCCTGCGCCTTTCTCGATGGCGAAGTGCGCCTTTTGGGGATGGACAGGGACCGGGCCTTCATCGCCGCGCTGGTCTCCCTGGCCACCAAGGGCATCATCCGCATCGACAAGGGAAAGGGCGGCAAGACGCGGATCGAAAGGCTGAAGAAACCGCCCGCCAATCTGCCGCCCGGCGAGCAGGTCATCATGGACAAGCTGCTCGGCGGGCGCAGCAGCTTCGAGATCAGCAGGAGCAACCGCGCCAGTCTGGAAAGTGCGCTGAAGGCCTTCCAAGGCAGGCTCAATGACGAATATGCCAATGTCCATGTCAAGCGCAACCGGCTGTGGTTCTTCATCGGGCTGGGGCTGGCGGTGCTGACCATCGCCGGGTTCATCGCCCTGGGCGGGGCATCATCGGACGTGGTGGCGGGATTTCTGTTCTTCATCCCCTTCGGCGGCTTCATCCTGTTCATGGCCTGGCAGGCCCTCAACAGCTGGCGGCATTCCAAGGGATGGATGCGGGCCTTCATGCTCGTCCTGACCGTGCTTGTCTTCCTGCCGTTTTCGATGGTCATCATCGGGGCGCTGTCATCCCTGCTGACGGATGTCAACCTGGAGCACATCAGCAGCCGCGACTTCCACATCGCCCTGGTGCTGATTTCGGTGCCGGTCATGGTGATGATTTTCTGGTATCTGCTGCCCCGGCCCACAGAACAGGGGCAAAAGGCGCTGGATCAACTGGAGGGGCTGAAGCTCTATCTGAAAACCGCCGAGACGTCACGGATGAACATGCCCGGGGCGCCGGAAATGTCCATTTCCACCTTCGAGAAATTCCTGCCCTATGCCATCGCCCTGGGGCTGGAAAAACCCTGGACGAAGGCCTTCCAGGCCTGGCTGGCCAGCGCCCTGGCGGCCGGGGCGGTGAGCGCCTATCAGCCGGGCTGGTATGGCGCGCACAGCTTCTCCAGCGATGACATCACCAGCATGGGCAGCGATCTGGTGGGCGGCATAAGCTCCGACATGGCCGCCGCCATGCCCTCGCAATCGGCCTCCGGCACATCCGGCGGCGGCGGGGGCTTCTCCGGAGGCGGCGGTGGCGGCGGCGGTGGCGGGGGGTGGTGAAGCCTTATTTCAGCACCCCAGGATCGGCGGGCTGAAGCTGCACCGATTCGCCGCAGCCGCAGGCGGA
>JALSNA010000478.1 GCA_026987255.1 Hyphomicrobiales bacterium
GACGGCCCCGGCATGAGCCAGATGCAGACCCTGCGCCGGCTCATGCCCTACCTGTGGCCGAAGGACAATTTCGCCACCCGCGCGCGGGTGGTGCTGGCCATGAGCTCCCTGCTGCTGGCCAAGGCCATCACCGTGGCCGTGCCCTTCTTCTACAAGGAGGCGGTGGATGCCCTGAGCCATGCCGCCACGGGACAGGCGGCGGCGCGCCATTTTCTGCTCGCGCCGGTCTTTTTGATCATCGCCTATGGAGTTGGGCGCATTCTCATGATCGCCTTTGCCCAGCTGCGCGACTGGCTCTTTGCCGAGGTCGGGCAGGCGGCGGTGCGCCGGCTCTCCGATGAATCCTTCCGCCATCTGCATGCGCTGCCCTTGCGCTATCACCTGCAAAGGCGCACCGGCACCCTGTCGCGCATCATCGAGCGCGGCACCAAGGGCATCGAGATCATCCTGCGCTTTGCCCTGTTCAACTCCATCCCCACGGCCATCGAGATCGTTCTGGTGCTGGCCATCCTGCTGACCCGCTTCGGCTGGAAATACGCCCTGGTGGTGGCCGTGACCATTTTTCTCTACGTGGCCTTCACCTGGAGCGTCACCGAATGGCGCACCAGGGTGCGCAGGCAGATGAACGCCGCCGACGGCGAGGCCCACGGCAAGGCCATCGACAGCCTGCTCAATTACGAGACGGTGAAATATTTCACCAACGAGGAGCACGAGGCGCGCCGCCATGACGCCGCCATGGCGCGCTATGAACGGATGGCCATCAGGACATCCAAGTCCCTGGCGGCCCTCAACACGGGCCAGACGGTCATTTTCGTCACCGGCCTGACCCTGTGCATGATCCTCGCCGCGCGCGACGTGCAGGCCGGGCAGATGACCCTGGGCGGCTTCGTCATGATCAACGCCCTGCTGATCCAGCTGTCCATGCCGCTGAATTTCCTGGGCTCGGTCTATCGCGAGATCAAGCAGGGCCTGATCGACATCGAGGCCATGTTCCGCCTCATGGGCAAGGCCCCGGAGATCGTCGATGCGCCCGGTGCGCGGGATCTGAAGGTCAGCGATGGCCGGGTGGACTTCCGGGATGTGCGCTTTGCCTATGACCCGCAGCGCGAAATCCTCCACGGCATCAGCTTCTCCGTCCCGGCGGGCAGCACCGTGGCCATCGTCGGGCCTTCCGGGGCGGGCAAGTCCACCATTTCGCGCCTGCTGTTCCGCTTTTACGATCCCACCGGCGGGCGCATTCTCATCGACGGTCAGGACATCCGCCAGGTGACGCAAGCCAGCCTGCGCCGCGCCATTGGCATCGTGCCGCAAGACACCGTGCTGTTCAACGACACCATCGGCTACAACATCCGCTATGGCCGCCTCGACGCCACGGAAGAAGAGATGATCGAAGCGGCGAAGATGGCCCAGATCCATGATTTCGTCATGTCGCTGCCCAAGGGCTACGAGACCCAGGTGGGCGAGCGCGGCCTGAAGCTCTCCGGCGGCGAGAAGCAGCGCGTTGCCATCGCCCGCACCATCTTGAAAAACCCGCCCATCCTGGTTCTCGACGAAGCCACCTCGGCCCTCGACACCATGACCGAGCAGGAAATCCAGAAGGCCCTGGAGCGCATCTCCAAGGGCCGCACCGCCCTGGTCATCGCCCACCGGCTCTCCACCATCGCCGGGGCGGACGAGATCATCGTTCTGGAATCGGGGCGCATATCGGAGCGCGGAACCCACGAGGAGCTGATGGAACAAGGTGGCGCCTATGCGCGCCTGTGGGAGCGCCAGCAGCAGGCCGAAGAAGCCCGCCGCATCCTGCGCGAAGCGGCAAGCGAGGGGTGATCCATCCGCCCGGTGCGCCCTTGACCGGGGGCGGTTTTTGTTTTCTTGTGCCAGAATATTATCTCAACCATGAAGGCTGACTTTTCCATGTGGAAATCCATCACCTCCGTTCTCGTTCCCATTCATCCGGAAGGCCGCCGTTTCATTGCCATCTTTGCCGCCGTGACGGTGGCTATGTTCCTGTTTCTGCCCTCTGTCTTCGGCTGGATTGGCGTCATCGTGACCTTGTGGTGCGCCTACTTTTTTCGCGATCCGGAGCGCACCACGCCGGTGCGCGAAGGGCTCATCATCGCCCCCGCCGATGGCCGGGTCAGCGATATCCGCAAGATGACGCCGCCGCCGGAGCTCGACCTGGAGGGCGAGCATACGCGGGTGTCCATTTTCATGAATGTCTTCAACGTGCACGTGAACAGAAGCCCGGTGGACGGCCGCATCGCGGCGCTGACCTATATCCCCGGCAAGTTCCTCAACGCCGAGCTGGACAAGGCCAGCACGGACAACGAGCGGCAGGCCTTCACCATCGAGATGGAAAATGGCCGCCGCATCGGCGTGGTGCAGATCGCCGGTCTGGTGGCGCGGCGCATCGTGCGCTTCGTGGAGCGCGGCGACCATCTGCTGGCCGGGCAGCGCTTCGGGCTGATCCGCTTCGGCTCGCGCCTCGATGTCTGGCTGCCCGATGGCGTGGAGCCGCAGGTGCTGGTGGGGCAGGGCACATATGCGGGCGAGACCATCATCGCCGACATGGCCTGTGATGCAAAGGCCCCGTTGCCGCGCCGCTCATGAAGGAAACACCATGACCAAGCAATACAGGCCGTGGCGCACCCAACCCCAGGCAAGGCGCTTTCGCATGATTCCGGTGCGCTTCCTCTTGCCCAACCTGATCACCCTGCTGGCGGTCTGTTCCGGGGTGACGGCCATCCGGCTGGGCATCGAGGGGCGCTTCGAGCTGGCCGCCGGAGCGGTCATCGTGGCCACCGTGCTCGATGCCATGGACGGGCGCATCGCACGGCTGCTCAAGGGCGCCTCGCGGTTTGGCGCCGAGCTCGATTCGCTGGCCGATTTCGTCAATTTCGGCGTTACCCCGGCAGTCCTGATCTACCTGTGGTCCTTGCAGGATCTGAAGAACCTGGGCTGGATCGCCGCCCTGGCGCTGGCCATCGCCTGCGCGCTCAGGCTGGCGCGTTTCAACGTCATGCTCGACGATCCGGATGCTCCGTCATGGTCGAAGGCCTTCTTCACCGGCATTCCGGCCCCGGCCGGGGCTCTTCTGGCCATCTCGCCCATGTATCTGGGCTTTCTCGGGCTGGTGGACGGCCATGCCATCGCCCCGGTGGTGCTGCCCTGGGTGGCTCTGGTGGCCTTCGGCATGATCTCGCGCCTGCCCACCTATTCGGGCAAGACCATGACAAGGCGCATCCCGCGCGAATGGGTTCTGCCGCTGCTGGCCGGTCTGGTCTTTTCGCTGGTATTGCTCATCGCCTTTCCCTGGACGCTCATGCTTCTGGCCTCCATCGCCTATGTCATCTCCCTGCCATATGCCTGGAAGAGCTGGAAAAGACACAAGGCCGATGACGATCTGAAGAACCTCATGCGCGCCGAATCCGTAACCACCAAGGGCAAGCCTCAAGACGCTGAAAAACCCGCTTGAGGCGAAACTTTCTGCGCTTGCTTAACGCCTCGTTTACATGCCGCGCCTATGGTCAAGACACTCTGAGAAAGCCTGATGGGAAGATGATGTGTGCTGGCCGCAAGGACGGATGAAAAAACCGTGAATGTCACCGTTACAACCGAAAAGCGCGATCAGGCTGCTCTCAAGCCCACTGGCGCGCTGGTGCTGTTTGGCCGTTTCATGCTGCCCGACCAGAGCGAACATCCCTGCCGGGTAATCGGGATCACGCCGGATTATGCCGATATCTCCTCCACCGCCGAGCTCGAGGAGGGCATGCAACTGGTTGCCTATATCGACGAAATCGGCCGCGTGGAAGGCACTGCCGTCAATGTGAGCGAAGAATCCTTCCGCCTGCAGTTCAAGCTTACGCCCATGAAGCGCGAGCGCATTTTCAAACGTCTTGAATGGCTGCGCGACAAGGCCGCCGGCAAGGCCCATGACCAGCGCCGCCACCAGCGTTACCAGCCCAAGAACTCGCAATCCGTCATCACTCTTTCCGATGGCCGCAGCTATCCATGCAAGGTGCTCGACATCTCCCTGTCGGGCGCTTCCGTCGAGACCTCGGTGCTGCCTGCCCTGGGAACCCACATCATGTTGGGCAAGATGTATGGCCGCGTGGTGCGCTATCATGAACAGGGGCTGGGCATCGAGTTCCTCCGTCCCATGGATCAGAACACCTTGCGCGCCCAGGTGCGCGACGCTTGAAAGCAGGTTGCATCCTCATCGGTCGCGCATTCAGGAGATTTTTTCTTTTCTCCAGTATTTTTCCCGTGTAAGGCTTGTGACGGTAGGGCATGCAAGATCGTGCCGTCAAAAACTGAATCTGGATAAGCGGGAATAGGGTGCGGGGAGATGACGGACACCTCGATAATCGTTCTGGCCGCCGGGATGGGCACCAGGATGCGCTCGAAGACACCCAAGGTGCTGCACAAGGCGGCCGGGCGCTCCATGCTCGGCCATGTGCTGGCCGCCGCCGCCGGAGCCAGCCCCCAAAGGGCCATCGTCATCACCGCCCCTGATGCCCCGCAAGTCGCCGATGAGGCCACAAGATGGCTGCCCGGCGCGCAAACGCTCATCCAGACGCAGCGCAAGGGCACCGCCCATGCCGTCTCCTTCGCCCGCAGCGCCCTTGAGGATTTCTCCGGCGTCACCGTCGTTCTTTATGGCGATGTGCCCCTGATCCGCACCGCAACCATCATGGATCTGGCCCGCAAGGTCTCGAAAGCCTGCCCGCTCTGCGTTCTCGGCTTTGAAGCCGCCGATCCGAAAGGCTACGGCCGTCTCGTCACCGATGAACATCAGCACCTGACGCGCATCGTCGAGGAGCTTGATGCAAACGCCGATGAAAAACGCATAACCCTTTGCAATTCCGGTATTATCGCCATTGACAACGAACTGTTGTGGGATCTTTTGCCCAGCATCGGCAATGACAATGCCAAGGGTGAATATTATCTCACCGACCTCATCGGGCTGACGGCGCAAGCGGGCCTGAAGGTGGGCTATGCCGTCTGCCCGGAAGAGGAGGTCATGGGCGTCAATGACCGCTTGCAGCTGGCCGCCGTGGAGGCCGCCTTCCAGGCGCGGCTGCGCGAAAGGGCGATGAAGAACGGCGCCACCCTCATCGACCCCGGATCGGTCTTTTTCAGCTTTGACACCGAAATCGGCCGCGATGTGCTCATCGAGCCCTGGGTCTTCTTCGGCCCCGGCGTCACTGTCGCCGACGAGGCCGTCATCCGCGCCAATTGCGTCATCGAGCAGGCAGTGATCGCGCAAGGGGCGCAGATCGGCCCCTTCGCCCGCCTGCGCCCCGGAGCGGATATTCACCACGGAGCCAAGGTGGGCAATTTCGTCGAGATCAAGAAATCCCGGGTGGAAGAGGGCGCCAAGGTCAACCATTTCACCTATATCGGCGATGCCCGGGTGGGCGCGCGGGCCAACATCGGCGCGGGCACCATCACCTGCAATTACGATGGCTTCTTCAAGCACCATACGGACATCGGGGCAGGGGCCTTCATCGGCTCCAATTCGGCCCTGGTCGCCCCGGTGAAAATTGGCGATGGGGCCTATGTGGGCTCGGGCAGCGTCATCACCGAAGACGTGCCCGCCGATGCCCTGGCCATAGCCCGCGGCGCGCAGGTGGCAAAGCCCGGCTGGGCGGCCAGATACCGCGCCGCCATGCAAAGGCGCAAGGCCAAGGCCTGACCATGCTCTGGCCATTTTCACCGGCATAAAACAGATAACGCAAGAGTTTCGAAGCGGGACAAATGACATGTGTGGCATAGTTGGCATTCTGGGCAATGAGCCGGTGGCCATGCGCCTGGTGGAGGCCCTGCGCAGGCTGGAATACCGCGGCTATGATTCGGCCGGTGTCGCGGTGCTGGAATCGGGCGGCCTCACCCGCGTGCGCGCCTCGGGCAAGCTCGGCAATCTGGCCGGCAAGCTGCATGAGAAGAACCTTTCGGCCACCGCCGGCATCGGCCATACCCGCTGGGCCACCCATGGCGTGCCCAACGAGACCAATGCCCATCCGCACATTTCCGGCTCCGTGGCCATTGTTCACAATGGCATCATCGAGAACTTCAAGGAATTGCGCGCCCGGCTGCAGGCCGAAGGCATGCAATTCAACACCGACACCGACACCGAAATCGCCGCCTGCCTGATCGATTATCACATGCAGAAGGGCGCACGCCCCAGGGAGGCGGTCGCACGCGCTCTGGAGCAGCTCGAGGGCGCCTTTGCCTTCGCCATTCTTTTCCGCGGCGAGGAGGATCTGCTCATCGGCGCGCGCCGCGGCTCGCCACTGGCCGTCGGCCATGGCGAGGGCGAGATGTTCCTCGGATCCGATGCCATTGCCCTTGCCCCCTTCACCAACCGCGTCACCTATCTGGAAGATGGCGACATGGTGGTGCTGTCGCGCGATGCCATGGAAATTATCGATGCCTCGGGCCGCCAGGTCATCCGCCCCTTGCAGTTCACCCAGGCCTCCGCCCTGCTGGTGGACAAGGGCGGATACCGCCATTTCATGGCCAAGGAGATTTTCGAGCAGCCCGACGTGGTCGGCCACACCATGGCCGAATATCTGGATTTCAACGCCGGCAAGGTCTGTATCCCCGAGCTTCCCGTCGATGCG
>JALSNA010000479.1 GCA_026987255.1 Hyphomicrobiales bacterium
GAGCTCTTCCAGCTTCACGCAGGGACCTCCGCACATGGAAAACCGGCCCATATCATGCGCCGCCAGATGGGCAAAGACAACCGGATTTGTCCGCTCCCTGGCCATCGCCGGTTGGACATCTCCATAAACCGGAAACATGGGTTAAAAACGTGATGCACTGACCTTCGTTTGAGGGATTTTTCATGGAGCATTCTGTGTATGCGCGCCGCTGAAACGAGCTGCGAAATGTATCGATGGGCATGGATTTTCGAATGCCGACAAGCCCGTTTTGATAGTTCGCAAGGTGGTGAAAATTGCCTGTGATTTGACCGTCCACAATTGTACGAATGGCGGCATTTTCGCCCCGAAATCGGCTCTTTTGCTTCGTTTGCGCGATCCAGCCGGAGGCAAGATGGGCAAGGGTGATCCAGCGTCACCGGTAAGTTTGATCGGGAAAGACGATGGCGAGTCTGAGGGCAAGATAAAAGGGACTGGTGCAAACTGTCCGTAACCCATTCAAGGATGTCATTTGCGTCCAATGCGATCATCCCGGGCCTTGCTGTCCCACAAATGGAACCGCTCTGGATATGGCGCCGGGGGCGGGGGCGTGATATGAAGGCTTTCAGTGCAAATCCCGGCAAAGAGGCTTTCCATGACCACGTCCCTGCGCGAGTTGCTTTCCGATCCCACCTTGCTGCGCGAAGCGTGCTACATCGGCGGCAAATGGGTCAAGGGCAAAGAGACCATCAAGGTGACCAATCCGGCCACGCAGGAGCAGATCGCCACCGTGCCCTCGCTGGGCGGGGAAGAGACGCAAGAGGCCATAGATGCGGCGGCCGGGGCGCAAAAGTCCTGGGCGGCCAAGACGGCCAAGGAGCGGGCGCGCATCCTGCGCTGGTGGTATGAGCTGATCATGGAACATGCCGATGACCTGGCCATCCTGATGACCGCCGAACAGGGCAAGCCGCTGCCGGAGGCGCGCGGCGAGGTGGTCTATGGCGCGGCCTTCGTGGAATGGGCGGCGGAGGAGGCCAAGCGGCTCTATGGCGAAATCATCCCCTCGCCCTTTGCCGATGCGCGCATCATGGTGCTGCGCCAGCCGGTGGGCGTGGTGGCGGCGATCACGCCGTGGAACTTCCCCAACGCCATGATCACCCGCAAGGCCGGCCCGGCGCTGGCGGCGGGATGCTCCATCGTCATCAAGCCGGCCGGGGAGACGCCGCTTTCGGCCCTGGCGCTGGCCGAGCTGGCCGAGCGCGCCGGCATCCCCAAGGGGGTGTTCAACGTGGTCACCGGCAAGGCCTCGGTCATCGGCGGGGTGCTCACCGCCTCGCCCAAGGTGCACATGCTGACCTTCACCGGCTCCACGGAGGTGGGCAAGCTGTTGATGAGGCAATGCGCCGATACGGTCAAGAAAGTGGGCCTGGAGCTGGGCGGCAACGCGCCCTTCATCGTTTTCGACGATGCCGATCTGGACGCCGCGGTGGAAGGGGCCATGGCGAGCAAATACCGCAACGCCGGGCAGACATGCGTGTGCGCCAACCGCCTTTTGGTGCAAGACGGCGTCTATGACGCCTTTGCGGAAAAACTGGCGCAGGCGGTGGCGGCGCTGAAGGTGGGCGATGGCGCGCAGGAAGGCGTGACCACCGGGCCCTTGATCAACGAGGCGGCGGTGGAGAAGGTGGAGGCGCTGGTGGAGGATGCCCGCGCCAAGGGGGCGCGCGTCATCACCGGCGGCAAGCGCCACGAGCTGGGCGGCACTTTCTATGAGCCCACCATCATCTGCGACGTGACGCCGGACATGCGCATGACCTCGGAGGAAATCTTCGGCCCCGTGGCGCCGCTCTACCGCTTCCACACCGAGGAAGAGGCCATCGCGATGGCCAATGATACCCAATATGGCCTGGCGGCCTATTTCTATGCCCGTGACATGGGCCGCATCCTGCGCGTCGGCGAGGGGCTGGAATACGGCATCGTGGGCATCAACAAGGGCATCATCTCCACCGAGGTTGCGCCCTTCGGCGGCGTCAAGGAATCCGGCCTGGGCCGCGAGGGCTCCCGCCACGGGGTGGAGGAGTTCACCGAGCTGAAATACATGCTGGTGGGCGGGGTGTGATTTCCCCGGTCACCACCCCCGGCCAGTGATGACAACTTTCAGCAAGGCCAGTTGTCTGCGCCATTGCGGGATGGAGGGCGGCTGGCCTGTCTTTTGCGCCTTGCGGATGGCTTTCAGCCATATACCGGAGAGGCGAAATGGCAGGTTTCCGCGCCCATGGCGGGCGGATTTCAGCGCTTCTTGCGCCTCATGGGCCATGGCCTGTCTGTCCAGGGCATCGGCCAGCAATGGCTGACCGGTTCTGCGCGGCCAAGGGGCACGGCGCAGAAGGAAAATCAATCCATGGCCCAAAGCCAGCGGGGTATCCGGTTCTTCACCCAGGGCCTTCATCAGAGTCGCAAAGGCCTGCTGGCTCCATTGGCGGCATTCACCAACGGAGGCCAGGGGCGGACCATGCAGACGCGCGCAGGATTCGAGGAAGGATTCCAGGGGAGCCACATGGGCCTGTCCTTCCAGCAGCTGAAGGGCCGGATGCCCCTGCCCTGCCTTGAGCGCCTCGCGCCACCATTGCAGGCGGATGGCAGCCATGGCCGGTTCCGACACGCTCCACGGCAGGCGCAGGGCATCGGCGGCGATGGTCCAGATGGCGAACAATCGCGGCTGGTCATCTTGCGGGGCCAGAAGGGTGGCCAGATAGGCGTCCAGATCGTGCTCGCGCACGAAGGCGCGGCATTGCGCCACCGCCCTGCCCTGCCGCTGTGCGCTCATGGCACCGGCAGCAGGAAGGTGGCCGGGATGCGCGCTTCGTCCATGCAGACATTGAAGGTGCGCACCGCCGCCGCCGTGGTCATGCATTCCAGACCGATGCCGGCCAGCACCGTGGCCTGCATGAGCCAGTGGGGGGCCGGTCTGTGGGTTTCTCCGGCGCCGAAGAGCACAAAGGCGATGTCACAGCCGCAGGCCAGGGCGGGAGCGAAGTCCTCCACGCGCACCTGCTCGAAAGTGCCTGGCCGCCAGGAGAAGATGCCGGTGGGCAGGATGAAGATGGCGCCCTCGTGGCGCACACCGGCGAAGCGGAAGGCTCCGTCTCCATAGCCCTTCAGGGGCGCCGGCTCCGGCCACAGCCTTTCGCTCATCCCTTGCGCCTCCTCATGGCCGGGCGGCTTGCGCCCTGGCCTTGGTCTCGTCCTCGTTGAACAGGCGCGCGCCGAGCCAGATGAGGATGGGCGCGGCGATGAAGTTGGAGGAATAGGTGCCGACGATCACGCCCCAGATCATGGTGAAGGTGAAGCCGCGAATGACCTCGCCGCCGAAAATGTAGAGCGCCGCCAGGGCCACCAGGGTGGAGACCGAGGTCAGGATGGTGCGCGACAGCATCTGGTTGATGGACAGATCGATGAGTTCCGGCAAGGGCGTCTTCTTGTATTTGCGCATGTTTTCGCGCACCCGGTCATAGACCACCACCGTGTCGTTGAGCGAATAGCCGACGATGGTCAGGATGGCGGCGATGATCGAGAGGTTGAACTCCATGCGCGTGAAGGCGAACAGACCTATGGTCAGCAGAACGTCATGGGTCAGCGAGGCCACGGCGCCTATGGCGAACTGCCATTCGAAGCGGAACCAGATGTAGATCATCACCCCCAGCAGGGCCACCACCACGGCGATGATGCCGTCCTTGGTCAGCTCGCCGGAAACCTTGGGCCCGACCACCTCGACGCGGCGGTAGTCCACTTTCTCGCCAAGCGCGGCCTTGACCTTGTTGATGGCCTTCTGCTGCGCCTTTTCGCCTCCCGGCTGGGTCTCGAAGCGGATCAGGATGTCGCGCGGATCGCCGAACTCCTGCAACTCGAAGCTGCCAAGATTCAGCTTGCCGATGGTCTTGCGCAACTGCGAGATATTGGCCGGCCCGGGGGTGCGGATCTCGATCAGGGTGCCGCCCTTGAAATCGATGCCGAAATTGAGCCCCAGGATCACCGCCCCGGCTATCGAGACCAGGATGGCGATGGTCGAGGCGATGACCGCCACGCGCGACCACGCCATGAACTTGATGTTGGTGTTGTCCGGGACCAGTTTGATGGGTTTGAGCATGTTCACGATCCCTAAATCGGTATGGTCTTGGGCCTGGCGCGGGTCACCCAGAAGGCGACGATGAGGCGGGTCAATGTGTAGGCGGTGAAGACGGTGGTCAGGATGCCCACGCCAAGGGTGACGGCAAAGCCGCGCACCGGCCCCGATCCCAGGCCGTAAAGCACGACGGCGGCAATCAGGGTGGTGATGTTGGCGTCCAGGATGGTGCCGAAGGCGCGCGAAAAGCCCGTCTCCAGGGCATTGAGCACGCTGCGCCCGTTGCGCAGCTCCTCGCGGATGCGCTCGAAGACCAGGACGTTGGAGTCCACCGCCATGCCCAGGGTGAGCACGATGCCGGCGATGCCCGGCAGGGTCAAGGTGGCCTGGAAGGCGGTGAGGATGCCGATGAGCATGCCGAGGTTGGCCAGCAGGGCCAGATCGGCAAAGATGCCGAAGAGGCCATAGGTGAAGACCATGAACAGCAGCACCGCCACCAGGCCGATGACCGAGGCCATGACGCCGGCGCGGATGGAATCGGAGCCCAGGGAGGGGCCAACCGAGCGCTCCTCGACGATGGTCAGCTTGGCCGGCAGGGCGCCGGAGCGCAGGATGATGGCCAAAAGCTTGGTTTCCTCCACCGAGAAGCGGCCGGAAATCTGCCCCGAGCCGCCGAGGATGGGCGTCTGGATGACCGGTGCGGAAACCACCTTGCCGTCGAGGACGATGGCGAAGGGCTTGCCGACGTTCTTCTGGGTCAGGCGGCCAAAGCGCAAGGCCCCCTTCTGATTGAAGCGGAAGGTGACGATGGGCTCGCCGGTTCTGCCATCGAAGGCCGGCTGGGCATCCACCAGGTCAGCCCCCTCCACGGTGGCGCGCCGGGAGGTCTGCACCCAGTAATGGCGGCCCGGCGTCTTGGCATCGGGCATGTCCGTGCAGCCTGCGGGAACCCGCTCGCCCTTCTGGCCGGTGGGCTGGGCCTCGCACAGCAGCTGGAAGGTCAGCCGCGCCGTCTGGCCGACGGCCTTTTTCAGCATCGCCGGGTCCTTCATGCCCGGAGCCTGCACCAGAATGCGCTCCGGGCCCTGCTGCTGGATGGTGGCCTCGGTCATGCCCAGTTCATCGAGGCGGCGGCGGATGACCTCGATGGCCTGCTCCACGGCGCGGCGGATGCGCGCCTCCAGCCCGGCCTTGGAAAAGCGCAGGATGAAGCGGTTGCCATCCCGGGAAATCTCGATTTCACGCGCCTGGCCGCCGGTGCCGAACAGGCCCACCTGCACCGGCTGGGAGAGCTTTTTCAGAATGGTTGCGGCCTTTTCCACCTGGGCCGGATCGGTGATGGTGACCACCAGGGAGCCATCCTTGCGCACCGAGATGGTGTGCTTGATCTTGTTCTCGTTCCACAGGTTCTGGCGCACGTCGCCGCGCAGCTGGGTGGTCAGGGTCTTGACGAGGGAGGCCTTGTCCACCTCCCACAGAAGATGCGAGCCGCCTTGCAGATCCAGCCCCAGAACGATGGGCTTGTTGGGCATGAAGGACGGCAGGGCATCGCGCACATTGGCGGGCAGGACATTGGGCAGGGCGAAAATGAAGCCCAAAAGGACAATGCCGAGGATCGTCAGGGTTTTCCACAGATGCAGGCGGAACATGGGGTGGATCCGTTATTGAAGGGATGGGCGGCGCAAAAAGGCCTCAGGCGTCATTGGCCGGCTGGCCCTTGACGCGCACATCGGCGATATAGCTCTTCTTGACCTTCACCCGCACGCCCTCGGCCAGCTCCACGGTCACCTCGTCATCGGACACCTTGGTGACCTTGCCGATCAGGCCGCCGGAGGTGACGACCGAATCGCCGCGCCGCAGGTTGGCCAGCATGGCCTGATGCTCCTTCATCTTCTTCTGCTGCGGGCGGATGAGCAAAAACCAGAAGACGCCCATGATGAGCACCAGGGGCAGGAACATGGAAATGAGATCGCCGCCCGCCGGGGCTGCGGAGGCGGCATGGGCCGGGGTGATGAACATGAGGCTTGCGCTCCTTGATTCTTGTGGCCCGAAGGGGGCAAAGAGATGTTTGTGTTGCTATAAAGCGCCCATGGTGGATTTGCAACACGGGGGCAGGATTACTTTTGTGTCAGGAGAGGCGATCATGGCGGGCAAGAAAAACCTTCTCAAGCGCATGGCCGAGGCCCTGGAGCGCATGGCGCCCGGTCCGCGCCCCTTCCGCCCCGATGCTGCCCAGGGCTTCGTGTGGGACGAGGAGAGCGCCTCGCTTGTGCCGGTGGCGCGCATCTCGCGCATGCCCCTGCGCCTGCTGCGCGGCATAGGCCCACAGCGCGAAACCCTGCTTGAGAACACCCGCCACTTCGCCGCCGGACTGCCGGCCAACAACGCCCTCTTGTGGGGGGCGCGCGGCATGGGCAAAAGCTCGCTCATCAAGGCGGTTCACGGAGAGCTGGTGGAGGAATATCCAGGCCTCAGGCTGGCCGAGATCCACCGCGAGGACATCCACACCCTGCCTGCCATGCTGGCCTTGCTGCGCGAGGCGGCGGAGTTTCGCTTCATCGTCTTTTGTGACGATCTGTCCTTCGATGATGGCGATTCCAGCTACAAGTCCCTCAAGGCGGCCCTGGAAGGCGGCGTCGAGGGGCGGCCGGAAAACGTCATCTTCTACGCCACATCGAACCGCCGTCACCTTTTGCCGCGCAAGATGATCGAGAATGAACGCTCCAGCGCCATCAACCCTTCCGATGCCGTTCAGGAAAAGGTCTCGCTGTCGGACCGCTTCGGACTGTGGCTCGGATTCCACAACTGCTCGCAGGATGATTACCTGGAAATGATCATGGCTTATGCGGAGCATTTCGGATTGGAAACCGGCAAGGACGAGCTGCGCGCCCAGGCCATCGAATGGGCCGCCGCCCGCGGGGCGCGCTCCGGACGGGTGGCCTGGCAGTTCATCCAGGATCTGGCGGGGCGGCTGGGAGTACGGCTTGAGCCGTCCTGAAACGGCCAGAACCCGGATGGTGGGAGCATCCGGGTTCTTCGTCCTTGTCATCAGTCCCGCATGTGATCTTGCAGGGGAACGTGAGCGGGATCTTCCTTCGCAATCAGTTCGAGGCGGTGGCCGTGCCGAGGTATTTCAGCGGGTTGACGGCCGAAGCGCCCTTGCGCAGTTCGAAATGCAGCTGCGGGGTCTTGACCGAGCCGGTGGAGCCGGCCTTGGCGATCACCTGGCCGCGGCGCACCCGGTCGCCGCGCTTGACGAACAGCGCCTTGTTGTGGGCATAGGCGGTCACCCAGCCGCCCTTGTGACGGATCAGCACCAGATTGCCGTAGCCCTTCAGCTCGTTGCCGGCATAGGCGACGACGCCGTCATTGGCGGCATGGACATCGGTATTTTCCGGCACAGCGATGTTGATGCCCTCGTTGCGCACTCCGCCGGGCTTGGCGCCATAGGTGGAGATCACCCGGCCACGCACCGGCCAGCGGAAGCCGGAGGCCGAAATGACGGGCTCGGAGCGCGGCGCGGGCGGTTCGGGATTCACATGGGGCCGCTGGGGACGCGGCGCGATGCGGCCTGCGTCCTTGTCCTGCCTTGGCGTGGCGCGGGCCACATCCGTGCGCGGGGCCGGCGCGGTGCCGGGAGCGGCCATGCTCCAGCCATCGGATGAGGGAATGCGCACCCTCTGGCCCACCTTCAGACGGGTATTGAGAGACATGCCGTTGAGGGCGGCGATGCGCGCCGGCTTGACGTGATACTTGCGGCCCAGGGCATAGATGGTCTCGCCGGGGGCGACGCGATGGCTGCGCTCGGCGCGGTAGTTGCGCCTTTCGGGCTGGGCGCGCACCGGGGTGGCGCGCGGTGCGGCCTGCGGGCGGGGGCTGCGGCTGGCGATGGCCGCCGGAGAAAAGCTCGGCGCGGGCGAAACCGGGCGCGCCACGCCGGGAATGCGCAGGCGCTGGCCGGCACGCAGGTTGTAGGGATAGGACAGGCCATTGGCGGCGGCCAATCTGCTCACGCTCATGCCGTTGGCGCGGGCGATGGAATAGAGCGTCTGGCCGGGCTTGACGGTGACATGTCCGGTGCTCACAGCGGCGGTGCGCGGCGCCGGCGGCGTGTAGGAGGGCTTCGACCAGGCCGGGGTGGCGGGCGCGGAATAGCCGCCATTGAGCGGCCGGGATGCGACGCGCTCCACCGGGGCGGCGCGGCTGGTGGCGGCCTTGGCGGGCAGCGAAGAGGTGGTGTTGACGGGCGGATAATCGCTCAACCGCTCGACATCGGAAGAGCAGGCGGCCAGCAGCGAGACGGCGGCGGCCATGACGGCAAGGCGGGAATATCCGGCAAAGCGAGAGGAGATGTTGGACATGATGTTTACTCTTTTACCCCGGAACGATAACTGACTGACTTGACGCCAATGGTGCCGCAACAGGGTTAAGGAAAGGTTGCCCGATTTCAAAAAAATGCGCGATTCAACCAAGGCGCGATATTGACAGGGAATGTGACGCTCATTGAGCGCGCGCAACTCCGGTCATCAGGGGCACGAAACGCACCGGCAGGAGCTTTTCGCGCTCGAAGCCTTCCGGCGTGCGGGTCACCTTCACCAGCCTTTGATACATGGGCGTTTCATTGACCGGTATGATCATGATGCCGCCTTCGGCCAGTTGCGCCAGCAGGGCCTTGGGGATGGAGGCGGCGGCCGCGGTGACGATGATGCGGTCGAAGGGAGCGGCTTCCGGCCAGCCCTTTTCGCCATCGGCGGTGCGCGCAACGATATTGTTCAATCCCAGCTTCTCGAAGCGCTCACGCGCCTTGTTCAGCAGGTTGCGGTGGCGCTCCATGGTATAAACGCGCCGCGCCAGCCTGGAGAGGACGGCGGCCTGATAGCCCGAGCCGGTGCCGATCTCCAGCACCCGCATGTTGGGCTGCACGTCGAGCTGTTCGGTCATGTAGGCGACGATATAGGGCTGCGAGATGGTCTGGCCGCTCTCGATGGGCAAGGCGGTGTCGTCCCAGGCCTGATCCTTGAAGGCATCGGCGACGAACAGCTCGCGCGGGGTTTTCTCGATGGCCTCCAGCACCCGCATGTCGCGGATGCCCTGCTGGCGCAAGGAGAGTATGAGCCGCGCCTTGAGATCATCCTTGTTCATGATGTGCGCCTTCCGCTGTGGCCCTTCACATCAAACCATTGCCGAGGTGCTCTTGCAAGACCTTCATTGCCGCTTCATCGGTCAGGTTCATGGTCAGCGGGGTGATCGAGATCAGGCGGTTTTGCACCGCGAACAGATCCGTGCCCCTTGGCGGATGGTTGGCCTGGCGGCGAAAGCCCAGCCAGTAATAGGGCCGGCGGCGCAGATCGGTGCGCTGCTCGACGATGAGCTCGTTGACATCGCGCTTGCCCTGGCGGGTGACGGCCATGCCGCGCACGGCATCTGCGGCACAATCGGGAAAGTTGACATTGAACAGCCGCCCTGCCCCCTTCCCCGCCTCCAGCGCCGCCCGGATCGTCGCGGCCCCATGGGCCTGGGCCACCTGAAAGGGCACATCCTTCATGGTCTCGATGCCATAGCATTGCGACAGGGCAAAGGAAGGCACATCGAAGGCCGCCCCCTCGATGGCCGCCGCTATGGTGCCCGAATAGGTGATGTCATCGGCAATGTTCTGGCCGCGGTTGACGCCGGAGATCACCAGGGCGGGCTTTTCCGGCATAAGATGGCGGATGGCAAGGATGACGCAATCCACCGGCGTGCCGCGCACCGCATAGCGTTTCTCGCCAGCCTGTTGCAGGCGGATGGGCACGGACAGCGACAGAGAGCGCGAGGCGCCGCTTTGTTCGTCTTGCGGGGCCACCACCCAGACATCATCGGACAATTGCCGCGCAATGGCCTCGGCGGCGGCAAGCCCCGGCGCATGGATGCCGTCGTCATTGGTGACGAGGATGGGAGAGATCATGTTGTCTCCCGGACGATTTTCTCCATGCCGCCCATGTAGGGGCGCAGGGCCTGCGGGATGGTGATGGAGCCATCGGCGTTCTGATAATTTTCCATCACCGCCACCAGGGCGCGGCCAACGGCCAGGCCGGAGCCGTTCAGGGTGTGGACGAAGCGCGCCCCCTTCTCCCCTTCGCGCTTGAAGCGGGCGTTCATGCGCCGGGCCTGGAAATCGCCGCACAGGGACACCGACGAAATTTCGCGATAGGTGTCCTGCCCGGGCAGCCAGACCTCCAGATCATAGGTCAGTTGGGCGGAAAAGCCCATGTCGCCGGTGCACAGGGCTACGACGCGATAGGCCAGCCCCAGCCGCTTGAGCACCTCTTCCGCGGCGGCCGTCTTGCGGTCCAGCTCGGCGCGGCTGTCCTCCGGCGTGGTGATGGAGACCAGCTCCACCTTGGAGAACTGGTGCTGGCGGATCATGCCGCGGGTATCCTTGCCCGCCGCCCCGGCCTCGGAGCGAAAACAGGGGGTAAGCGCGCAATAGCGCATGGGCAGGGCGGATTCGGGCACGATCTGCTCGCGCACCAGATTGGTCAGCGGCACCTCGGCGGTGGGAATCAGCCAGCGCTCATCGGTGGTGCGGTAGAGATCCTCGGCGAACTTGGGCAATTGCCCGGTGCCGAAGAGGGCCTCCTCGCGCACCAGCAGCGGCGGACTGGTTTCCACATAGCCATGTTCCGAAGTCTGCAAATCGAGCATGAACTGCGCCAGGGCGCGCTCCAGACGCGCCAGCGGGCCGGTGAGGACAACAAAGCGCGAGCCGGACATTTTCGCCGCGCGTTCGAAATCCATGTAGCCCAGGGCCTCGCCGAGCTCGAAATGCTGCCGGGGCGCAAAGTCCATCTTCGGCGGCGCACCCACCCGGCGCACCTCCACGTTGCCGCTTTCATCCCTGCCGTCGGGCGTCTCGTCCAGCGGCAGGTTGGGCAGGGCCGACAGATGCATCTTCAGCTCCGCTTCCTTGGTGCGGGCCTCCTCCTCCAGCCGCTGCATTTCGTTTTTCAGCGCCGAGACTTCCGCCTTCAACTCTTCGGCGCGGTCCTTGTCGCCCGCCGCCATGGCCTTGCCGATCTCCTTCGAGGCGGCATTGCGGCGGCTTTGCATCTGCTGCAACCGGGAGACGAGATCGCGGCGCTCCGCGTCCAGCCTCAGCAAGGCTTCGCTTTGCGGCCCGATGCCGCGGCGCGCCATTCCGGCGTCGAAGATTTGCGGGTTTTCCCTGATCCACTTGATGTCGAACATGATTCGTCCGTTTCCGCTGTTGCCTGATCTGGCGGATTTATAGAACGCCGCGGGAGATGGGCAAAGGAAAGTTTGTGGATGAGGCCTGTTTCCCGCTCATGGCAGGTTATTGCGCCTCATGTCATGCCGGCTCTTCATCCGTATTGCCTTCGCGGCTCTTCTCGGCCATGGAGACGAGCCAGATGGACAGCTCATAGAGGCCGATCATGGGCAGGGCCAGGCCGAGCTGCGAGAAGGGATCGGGGGGGGTGAAGATGGCGGCGATGGTGACCACCCCGACGATGGCGTATTTGCGCCCCTTGCGCAGCTGATCGGCGCTGATCACGCCGATCTTGCCCAGCAACGTGAGCACGATGGGCAATTGGAAGGCCACGCCGAAAGCCAGGATCAGCGTCATGACCAGGGAAAGATATTCCGACACCTTGGGCAAAAGCTCGATGGCCGCCTGACCCTCGGCCGCCGTCTGCTGGAAGCTGGCGAAGAAGCGCAGGGCCATGGGCAGGACGAGAAAGAAGACCACCGATGCGCCGACGACGAACAGGACGGGCGTGGCGAAGAGATAGGGCCTGAAGGCGGCGCGTTCATGCTTGTAGAGGCCCGGAGCGACGAACTTGTAGATCTGCATGGCGATGAGCGGAAAGGCCAGAAAAAGGCCGCCGAACATGCCGATCTTGAGCTGGGTGAAGAAAAACTCCTGCGGCGCGGTGTAGATGAGTTTCAGATGGGTGGCATCGCCTATGGCCCACTTGTAGGGCGTGAGCAGGAAATTGAAGATGGGGTTGGCGAAATAGAAACTGACCAGAAAGGCGATGAGAAAGCCGATGAGGGCGCGGATGAGGCGGGCGCGCAGCTCGATCAGGTGCTCGATGAGCGGGGCCTGGGATTCCTCGATTTCATCCGCCTCGGGCTTGTCCACCTGCGTGCTCATGGCTTGCCCTTCCCGGTGTTCTTACTGCCCTTGTCCGCGGCTCCGGAGGCGGCGGCAGAACCTGCATCCTCATCCTGGGAGGCAACCTCCTGCGGCGTCTTGCCGGCAGCGGCGGTGCTTGCGCCGCTGTCATGGTCTTGGCCATCTTGTGCGCTCTCAGGATCGAAAAGGGTCTCGTTGCCGGGCTTGTCATCATCCGGCATGGCGGTTTCGCGAAACTCCTTTTCCAGATCCTCGAACTCCTTGTCGAGATCGGCGACGGAGAACTCCTTCATCTTCGAGACATTGTCCTTGATTTCGTCGATGCCGGTCTCGCGCATGGCCTCGTCCAGGTGGCCCTGGAACTCGCGCGCCAGGGAGCGCACCTTGCCAACCACGCTGGCGATGGTGCGGATCAGGCGGGGCAGATCCTTGGGGCCGACAACGATAATGGCGACCACGAGGATCACCATCAGCTCCGTCGAGCCTATGCCGAAATCAAACATGGGCGGAACAGGTCCTTGACGCCATTGGCCGGCAAAGGGCCGAAGGGGCGTTCAGTCAGCCTTCGGTCTTGGTTTTTTCACTGGCGGCATTGGCGGCCTTTTGCGCCTTGTCCTCGATGGACCTGGCGGCCTCTTCGGCTTCGTCCTCATCGTCCTTGAGGCCCTTCTTGAAGCTCTTGATGCCCTTGGCCACGTCGCCCATGATGTTGGAAATCTTGCCCGAGCCGCCAAACAGCACGAGAACCACGGCCAAGACGATCAGCCAGTGCCAGATCGAAAACGTACCCATGAAAAAACTCCTTCGCTATCGCCGCGTGTTCATGTTTTGGCGCACTATCGCAGAAAGCCGGAGCCTTATCAATGCCAATGGCGAAGGCGCGATAATTCCTTTCCAAGGCGTAATGAAGACCAAATGCCAATTGGCATCTTTATTAACCGTCTTGAAGACCCCCCTCACCGGCTGCCAACCACACGCAGTGTCCCATGATTGGGGGGTGGCACGGGATCAGGAGGGACGCGCAAGCGATTTTCAAGACCCCAATTGCCTGCCCGCATTTTCCGATGGGGAGGCAAAAAACCCCGACATGACAGGATGATGCGTTTTTTTTGTCCCACGGCATATTCTTGACGCAGCCTGCCGCTGCGCTTAAAGTTTTGCCATCAGGGAATTCATGGCAGCATGGATTTCCGTGGTGTGTGGGAGCAGCTACGCGGCATGCAGGCTGCGGCGAAGCGATGGGAGCCTTCCGGTTTTCCAAAGCTGGCAATACTGCTTGGGGGCGGATTGCTTTGCTTTGAAGGGGCGCGTGTGCGCGCCTTCGCATTCAGGGAGGTTTTTGTCATGCGACATGGCTATATGCTGGTGGCCCTGCTGCTCGCCGGATGCGCATCGGAGCAGTTGCCCGTGCTGGAGCCGGAAGTCCTGCCGCGGGTTTCGGCCATTTCATGCGAGGGCCGCGCGGCGAGAAACTGCAAGTTCATCAATTCTCCGGTCAAGCTGAGCTCCAGGCCCATTCATCTGCCCGGCGATCCCTATCCGTTTTTCAAGACCAAGAACGATTTGAAGTTCGTCGATGCCGATGGCAGCATGTGGGTGGCGCCGGCGGGCATTCTCACCGACGGGGCCTCCATTCCGCCGATGTTCGTTCCCTTCATCGGCAATCCGCGCAGCAAGAAGTTCATGAACGCCGCCACGGTGCATGATTCCTATTGCGCCAAGAGCAACGCGGGCGGCCCCTATTACCACACCGCACCCTGGCAGCGGGTGCACCGGATGTTCTATGACGGCCTCATCGCCTCGGGCACCTCGCCCATCAAGGCCAAGATCATGTATGCGGCGGTCTATCTGGGCGGGCCGCGCTGGAAGGGGGTGCGCAAGCCGCCGCGGCGCAAGGCACAGATGATGCCGCTTGCGCCCCGGCGCACCCGGCTGGCGCAAGCCGGGGACGGCGCAATGCGCACTACCTTGGAAAACGGCATGACCATCACCGCCGTCTCCGGGCGGGGGCTGCGCGGCATGCAGTCCGACATCCCCCTGCCCCAGCTCTTTGCGAAGGCGCGATTGATCGCCGCTTTCAAGCAGGCCAAGGCCCATATCCAGACGGTCAATCCGCCGATCAATGACCTGGAGGTCTACCTGACCAATCTCGAACACGATCTGTTCAAGTCACGCAGGCCGGGCCACAAGCCGGGACAGAACTTCGGGCCGGGACAATTCAGCCCCGAATCCGGAGGCGATGGTGGCATGGATACCGGCGGACGCTCCCGCAGAGGTGGTGGCGGGGATGGGCCAAGCCTGACGAACGGCTGATGCCCCTCACTTTTCCGGAAGGTGCATCTCCAGGGGTGCTTCTTCCTCCTCCATCTGCTCCAGGGGCTCTTCATCGTCCGTCAGCCCCTCTTGCTCCGGGGTGGGGATCTCGAAATCGGGTGGCAGGGAGGCATCGAGCAGCCCTGCCCCTTTCAGCTCGCTCAGGCCCGGCAGATCCTTGAGCGAGTTCAGGCCGAAATGGACGAGAAACTCTTCGGTCGTGCCATAGGTGACGGGCCGTCCCGGCGAGCGGCGCCGCCCGCGCATTCTGATCCAGCCAATCTCCATGAGGGTGTCCAGGGTGCCCTTGGACATGGAGACGCCGCGAATCGCCTCGATTTCGGCGCGGGTCACCGGCTGGTGATAGGCGATGATGGCCAGGGTCTCCAGGGTGACGCGGGAGAGCTTCCTTTGCTCCTTGACCTCATGGCGCAGCAGATAGCGCAGATCGTCCGCCGTGCGCATTTGCCATTTTCCGGCCACCTGGACCAGATTCACGCCGCTGCCTTCATATTTCGCGCGCACATCTTCCAGCACCGCGGCGGCATCCGCGCCTTCTGGCAGGGCCCTGGCGATGTCCTCTTGTGACAGCGGCTGGCTGGCGGCGAACAAAAGCGCCTCGGCAACCCGGCGCATGTGCACCGGATCGTCATGCGGGCGCAGGACAGGGGCGGTTCCGGCGCCATCTTCATCGTGTTCCGTTTCGGCCACGGCATTGTGGGTCATTGTTGTCGCTCCTTCACTGGCAGGCCGCCTGGCTGCGCATGTAGATGGGGCGGAAATGATCCTCCTGGCGCAATTCCATGGAGCCCTCGCGGGCCAGCTCCAGGGCGGCGGCGAACCCGGAGGCCAGGGCCGAGACGCGCTTTTGCGGCTCGGTCAGATATTGCAGCAGGAGGCTGTCCAGACGGCCCCATTCATCCAGCCTGCCGATCAGCCTTTGCAGGGTTTCGCGCGCTTCCTTGATGGTCCACACCGGCTGGGGGGCCACCTCGTAGCCGCGCGCATCGGCCTTGCGGCGGACGAAACTGGCATAGGCGCGCAGAAGATCCACCATGGTATCGGCATATTCGGTCTGCTTTTCCACCACCGTGGGCTCGGGGCTGCCGCGGGCAAAGACATCGCGCCCCAGGCGCGGGCCGGACATCAGGGCATCGGCGGCATCGCGCATGGCCTGAAGCCTTTGCAGCCGGAAGGCCAGGCGGGCGGCCATTTCCTCGGCGGGCAGCTCCTCGCCATCATCCGGGGGTGCTGGCAGCAGCAGGCGTGACTTCAGCCATGCCAGCCAGGCGGCCATGACCAGCCAGTCTGCGGCCAGCTCCAGGCGCATGCGGCGGGCCTGGTGAATGAAGGCCAGATACTGCTCGGCCAGGGCGAGAATGGAAATCTGCGTCAAATCCACCTTCTGCCTGCGGGCCAGATCCAGCAGCATGTCCAAGGGCCCCTCGAAGGCGCCCAGATCGAGCATCAGGCGCGCATCATCCCCCTGCCCTTGCCCATCCCTGGCGGGCAGGCGCACGGGGCCCTGGCCATCGGGCCAGGTCTGCGTGCGCTCCTTGAGCGGGTCCTTGTGCGCCTTGCTGTTCATCGGCCGGGGTCTCTACATCTGGAAGATCTTTCACATTATGGCGCAAAATGTGGTGGTTTCCCAGCCGCACAGGGGAGTTTTCGGCAGGAAAATGCCGCTCAGGCGTGCTCTTCCATGAGGGATGCAAGCACGTCTTCCGCTTCTTCCCGGTCCCAATCCGTGGCGCCAGAGGCCTTCATGCAGGCCCCGGCCTGCCTGGCGCGGCGGGCCGCTTCGCCTTGCAAGGGCCCGCAGACCTTGGCCACCTGATGCATCTCCTCCAGATCGCCGGAGCAATGCAAGACCACATCGCAGCCGGCATCGAGCGCCCGGGCGCAGCGCTCCTGCAAGGGGCCGCGCAGGGCTTTCATGTTGACATCATCGCTCATGAGCAGGCCATCGAAGGCCATTTCCCCGCGGATGATTTCGGCGATCACCCGCCTTGACAGCGTGGCCGGGGCATCGGCATCGATGGCGGCATAGACCACATGGGCGGTCATGGCCATGGGGGCATCGGCGAACATGGAAAAGGGAATGAAATCGCTGCGCCGCAGACTGGCCAGCGGAGCCTCGACGATGGGCAATTGCTTGTGGCTGTCGGCGCGGGCGCGGCCATGGCCGGGGATGTGCTTGATGACCGGGGCGATGCCAGCCGCCTTCAGCCCCTCCATGGCGGCGCGCGCCAAAGCGGCGATGAGAAAGGGATCTTCGGCATAGGCGCGGTCTCCGATGATCTGGTGCGCATCGGGCGCGGGCAGATCGAGCACCGGCAGGCAATCGGCATTGATGGCGCATGCGCGCAGCTCCTCGCCGAGCAGCCGCGTGATCATCCAGGCGGCCTTCAGGGCCCTTGCGGGATCGCTGGCGGCGAGGCGGCCATAGGCGCGCGCCGGTGGCCAGGCGCGCCAATGCGGCGGACGCAACCTTTGCACCCGGCCGCCCTCCTGGTCGATGAACACCGGCGCTTCGGGGCGGTTCACGCACTCGCGGAAGCGGCGCACGAGGGCGCAAACCTGGCCGGGCGTGTCCACATTGCGGGCAAAGAGAATCAGGCCCCAGGGATTGGCGGTGGTGAAAAACTCTTCTTCCTCACGGCTCAGTTCGAGCCCGGCGCAGCCGCAGATGAATGCCGAAGGCGTCATGGCGCATCCTTCCCTGTTCAGCAAAAAGCCCCAACCTTGCGGCAGGGGCACAAACCAATGATCCTGTCAGTTGCCGGTCTTCACCTTACTGGCGGCGCACCAGGCAATCACGCTCGCCGCTGGCGATGAGCGCATTGCACAGCTTGCTGGCCTGGGCGCGCGATGCCAGCGGGCCCACGCCCAGCCGGTAGAAGGTGCCAGCCGCGCCAAGGTTCTTTTTCTGGATGCGCGGGCTCAGAGCGCCCAGCAGGCGGGCATGGCGGGCGCGGATGCGCTGATATTCGCGCAGGGCATCGGCCTGCGAGCGGTAAGAGGCCAGCTGCACCACATAGCCCTTGCCTGTGGGCGCGGCGGCGCGCGGCGCGGGGGCCCGCGGGGGACGCGCGCGAGGCGTTGCGGCTTGCGGCGGGGTGCGCGGCGGCAGGGCGGCGACGCGGGCCGGGGCCTGTGGCGGGCGCTTGAAACTGGTTGCCGGATGGGCGGATGTGAAATTGGTCACCTTGCGCCCGCTGTTGAAGTTGGTGACCTTGCGCGGCGGCACGGCAGGCGGCGGCGCAATGGGACGCGGCGCGGCCTGCACCGGCGGCGGCGCATAGGCGCGCACGGCTGGCGCCCCACCCGCGGCCGGGGGCAGGATGGATACCGGGCCACGCGCAGCGGCGGGGGCGCGGGATGCCAGACGCTGTGCCTTCTTGCGCCGTTTCTCCTGCGCCTTGCGGCGGGCCAGCTCCTTCTTGCGGCGGCTTTGTGCCTTCCTTTCACGCGCCTGGCGGGCGGCGCGTTCCTTTGCCTTGGCTTCGCCCCCGGCTCCGTTCATGGTCTGCGGCGTTGCCTGGCCGGTTGGCTGGCCTGGCGCCGTGCCGTCCCGTGCGGCATCGGCGGAAGGTGCTTCAGGCTCGCCCGCCATGGGCGGCGGCACGGGCGGCAAACTGGCCGTCTGCCGCCCGCCAGATGCTTCCGGCGGGGCGGACGCGGGGTTGGCCTGTGGCGCTTGCGGTGTCATGCGCGCGGTCTTGGTGGTGCTTTGCTGGGCGGGGGCCGCGCCCTGGCCGCCATCCATGCCCGGAGGCGGCGGCAGTGGCAGCGGCAGGGCGTCACCGGATCCCTGGTCCTCCACCGGCGGTGCATCAGGCAGCGGCAGGGGCTTTTCCTCGCCGGGCACGACGCGTTCGGGTGGCTCCTGGCCATCCTCCAGAATGCGGTCGTAGATCTGCTTGCGCCCGGCGGGTTTCTTCGCCGCTGGCGGGGTCTCCGGCTTGACCTTGATTGGCGTCTGCTGCGGCTGAATGACCGGGACGTTGGTCCTGGCTGGCGTGGTCCCGCCACCACCGGATTTGTTGAAGAAATAGACCACGGCCGCCGCAATCAGGGCGATGAGAACGATGGCGAGGGCGAAAATGATCGCGCCCAGCCCGCGGCGGCGGGGTGGCTCATCGGCGAACTCGTCCTCATACTGGTCATAGGCGGAGGCGAAATCCTCCGGCGCGGGGCGGCGGTGCGCCGCCTCGTCGTCGAAAAACTCCTCATCCTCATAGCGCCCGCCCGGCTCTTCGGAATAGCCGCCGCGCGCGCCCAGGGCAGGCTCAGGATCCGGCAGAGGCCCGTCATCGATGGCCGGGGCGGCCGGGGGCGATGCAACGGGGGGCTCGGCCGGAGCGATATATGGCGGCGGCGCCTGGCGGCCACGCGATGGTGCGGGCGGATGTCCGGCTCCCGCCGCGTGGGGCGGCGGCATGGCGCCGCTGCCAGGGGGTTCGGGCGCATCGGCCGGGGCATCCGGGGCCGGGGCATCGGCGAAATTGAAGGGCAAGGGCCTGGGCGATGCTGTCCGCGGCGGCGCAGAAGGAGAGCCGGATGCGGGCGGAACCGGCGCGGCGGCGGATGGCTGCGCAGGCGGCATCCGGCCCGGCGCCTGCCCGGGAGCGCGCGGCGGGGCAACAGGCGGGCGCGGGGCAGCTCCGGGCGCGGCGTAAGCTCCCGGTGCGCCCGCAGGCGGCGTGCGCGGCGGCATGCCGGGGGCGCGTCCATGGGCTTCGGCCAGGCGGCGGGCGGCGAGCTTTTCGGCCGCCTCGCGCTGGGCGCGCAGACGGCGGGCGAATTCGTCATCCGCACCCAGATTGGGCCTTTGCGGTTTTGGCGCGTGCGGTTTTGGCGCGGATGGGGGCGTGGCAGTGAGCGGTGGGGCCGCGGGCGGCCTTTGCGGCCTTGCCGGAGCGGCCTGCGCAGGCTTTTGCGCCGCCGGATGGCGCGGCGCCAGCGGGGCCGGTCTGGCCACCGGCTTGCGCGGGGCCATGGGGGCCGGGCTGGCCTCGACCTTGGGCCCGGTCTGTGCCGAAGAGCTTGCGGCCGAATCGCGTCTGCTGGCGGGCGGCCTTTCCCCACTCAGCGCAGCGCGCGGCGAGGCGGCCCCGGCAGGTTCCTTGCGGGGAGAGAACTCCTCCGAAAGGCGCGGCAGGTCACGGGCGGGAATCCCCAGCTTTTCCCGCCAGTTGCGGCCACTTTTTGAAGTGGTGTTGCGATTGTCTGAACTGTTATCCATGCGCTTGTTTCTTGTGCCCCTTACATTTCTTCAGCCGGTGTGACGCCGAGCAGAGTCAGACCGTTTGCCAGACAATAGCGAATTGCACGCAAAAAAGCGAGACGCGTCAAGGAAACATCCAACTGATCTTTCAAAATGAATCGCAAATGCGGCTTTTCCTTGCCCTTGTTCCACAGGCTGTGAAAGTCCGCCGCCAGATCCTGCAAGTAAAAGGCCACCCGGTGCGGCTCATGGGCCCTGGCCGCGGCCTCCAGCATGCGCGGATACTCGCCCAGGCGGCGGACGATCGCCATTTCCGCCTCATCCTGGAGCAGATTCCAGTTCACAGATGGGCCGGTTTCGGGCTTTTTCAAGGCATCGCCCAGCTCGTCCGCGGCATTTCGCAGCACCGAGCAGATGCGTGCATGGGCATATTGCACATAGAAGACCGGATTGTCGCGCGATTGCTCGGTGACCTTCTGGAAATCGAAGTCCAGGGGCGCATCGTTGCGCCGGGTGAGCATGATGAAACGCACCACGTCCGGGCCGGTCTCCTCCACCAGATCGCGCAAGGTGACGAAATCCCCCGCCCTCTTGGACATTTTCAGCGGCTGGCCGCCACGATAGAGCTTCACCAGCTGGCACAGGCGGGCGATGAGCTCGGCGCGGCCTTCCGAGAGCGCCTTGTTGACGGCCTGCAGGCGTTTGACATAGCCGCCATGATCGGCCCCCAGCACATAGACGAGCTGGGAGAAGCCGCGCTCCAGCTTGTCGCGGATATAGGCCACATCGGCGGCGAAATAGGTGAAGGAGCCATCGGACTTGACCAGCGGCCTGTCCAGATCGTCGCCGAACTGCGATGAGCGGAACAGGAGCTGTTCGCGATCCTCCCAGTCCTCCGGCGGCTTGCCCTTGGGCGGCGGCAGGCGGCCTTCATAGACCAGGCCGCGGCTTTCCAGCTCCTTGAGGGTCTGTTCGATCAGCCCCTCCTCGTGCAGCCTGCGCTCGGAGAAGAAAACCTCGTGGGTGATGTTCAGCGCCGCCAGATCCTGGCGGATCATGTCCATCATGGCATCGATGGCGAAATCCTTGACGATGGGCAGCCATTCGGCCTCGTCCATCTTCAGCAGCCGATCGCCGTGTTTCTCCGCCAGGGCGCGGCCCACCGGGATCAGGTAATCGCCCGGATAGAGCCCGGCGGGAATATCCCCTATGTCCTCGCCCAGGGCCTCGCGGTAGCGCAGGAAGGCGGAGCGCGCCAGCACCTCGATCTGGGCGCCCGCATCATTGATGTAATATTCGCGCGTCACCTCATGGCCGGTGTGCTCCAGCAGGGAGGCCAGGGCATCGCCGAAGACCGCGCCGCGGCAATGGCCCACGTGCAAGGGCCCGGTGGGATTGGCCGAGACATATTCCACATTGACCCTGATCCCATCGCCCAAGGTGGAGCGGCCGTAATCATCCCCCAGTTGGAGAATGGCGTCGAGCAGGCGCGGCCACAGGTTGTCCGACAGGCGCATGTTGATGAACCCGGGCCCGGCGATCTCCAGGCTGGCAATGTCGGCATCCTTGTCCAGCTTCTCGGTTATCCTTGCAGCCAGATCGCGCGGCTTCATGCCCGCCGCCCTGGCCAGCACCATGGCGGCGTTGGTGGTGATGTCGCCATGGGAAGGATCGCGCGGCGGCTCGACGCCGATGCGGGAGACATCGGCATCCATGGGCAGGACCTGTTCCCTTTTCAGCTCGTCCAGGGCGGCCAGCGTCTTGTCGCGCAGAAGATGAAAGATGTTCATGGGGAAAGCCTGTTCTTGCGATGGGCAAGGCGCGGAGCATCATGCCCGCAAATGCCGGTGTGCGCGGGATTAGCGAAAAAGGGGGTCGAGGTCAAACAGCTTGCGGTGCTGCATCATGGCGTAGCGGTCGGTCATGCCGGCGATGAAGTCGCATACCTGGCGTGGAAAGCCCGATGCATCATGGGCCAGGGAGGTCTCGCGCCAATCCGCGGGCATGAGCTGCGGATCGTTCATGTAGGCAGCGAAGAGATCGCGCAGGATGCGCCGGGCGCGCGCCATGGCGTCTTGCACCCTGGGGTGGTGATACATGTGGCGCTTGAGGAACAATTGCAGGATGCGCAGATCCTCCCTCATCTGGGCCGAGAACTCCACCAGCGGGCGGCCCAGGGCGCGCACTTCGGCGGCGCTTTGCGGCTTGAGCCGCTCCACGTTGCGCCGGGTGCGGGCCAGAACGTCCTCCACCATGGTGGAGATGATGCGCCGCACCGTCTCGTGCACCAGCCGGGAGCGCTCCAGATCGCCCTTCAGGGCCAGCACATCGGCCAGCGCCGGGCCGGCCAGCGGAATGTCGCCCAGGTCGATGATGTCGAACAACCCGGCGCGCAGGCCATCGTCCAGGTCGTGGGCATTGTAGGCTATGTCGTCGGCCAGGGCGGTCAGTTGCGCCTCCGCAGAGGGCCAGCTGGCGAGCTCGAGATCGTTGGCCCGGTCAAAGACGCGGATCGCCAAGGGAAGGCCGCGGGAGGCATATTTGCCCAACGGGCGGCCCTGAGCATCCACGAGCGGGCCATTGTGCTTGACCAGCCCCTCCAGGGTTTCCCAGGTCAGGTTGAGGCCGTCGAAGGCGGCATAGCGGCGCTCCAGGCGGGTGACGATGCGCAGGGTCTGGGCATTGTGCTCAAAGCCGCCATGATCGCCCATGCAGGCATCCAGGGCGCGCTCACCGGCATGGCCGAAGGGCGTGTGGCCCAGGTCATGGGCCAGGGCCAGGGCCTCGGTGATGTCCTCGTCGAGCTGCAGGGCGCGGGCCATGGAGCGGGCGATCTGGGCCACCTCCAGCGAATGGGTCAGGCGGGTGCGGAAGTGATCCCCCTCGTGGGCGACGAAAACCTGCGTCTTGTGCATCAGGCGGCGAAAGGCGGTGGAGTGGATCACCCGGTCGCGGTCGCGCTGGAAGGGGCTGCGCCCCGCGGCGGCCGGTTCGGCATGGAAGCGCCCGCGGGAAGCGGCGGCATCGCAGGCATATGGGGCAAGAGCGCTCATGCGCGCCTCCCGCCAGCCGGAAGCAGGCGGCGGCGCGCTTGACTAAGCGGGCGCAAGGGCCAAGATTGGCGGCAGTGACAGTCTCGCACGGGAATCGTTTTCATGAGCGCCAATATAACCATCACCGAAGCCGCCGCGAAGCGCATTGCGCAAATCCTCGCCTCCGAGGAGGACAAGGGGGCCTTGCGGGTCGCGGTGCAAGGCGGCGGCTGCTCGGGGTTTCAATATGACTTCCAGCTCGTCGAGGGCCCGAAGGAAGACGATGAGGTGATCCGCGCCGGAGATGCCGTGGTGGTCATCGATCCGGCCTCCCTGCCCTTCCTGCTGGGCGCCAGCGTGGATTTCGAGGACACCCTGGCCGGGGCGCATTTCAAGGTGGACAACCCCAACGCCACCAGCTCCTGCGGCTGTGGGGTAAGCTTTTCCATCTGAGCCCCGATCCGCGCGCTCTGGAAAAAACTCATCAAGACGGCGGCCAGATGCCTCACGGGCATCTCCATTGATTGTCTTGGGGCGCAGACCCATGACCTGGGTGGCTGGCAGGGGATAAACGCGCAAGCGTTTTTCAAGCTCCCATCACGCCTTGCCATAGCCGCCGCCGCCGGGGGTGCGGATGATGATGGCCTCGCCGGGGGCCACCTTCAGGGTGATGCAGGAAGGCAGCCGCTCCTTGCGCCCGTCCGTGCGGCGGATGGCGTTTTCGCCGCACTGGCCGTTTTCGCCACCTGCGAGGCCAAAGGGGCAGACCCTGCGGTGATTGGTGAGCAGCGAGACCTCCATGGGCGCATCGAAAACGACGATGCGTTCCGTCCCGTCGCCACCATGATGCCGCCCTGCCCCGCCGGAGCCGCGGCGGATGCCGAAATGCTCCAGCCTGACGGGAAAGCGGAACTCCAGGACTTCCGGATCTGTCAGGCGGGTATTGG
>JALSNA010000480.1 GCA_026987255.1 Hyphomicrobiales bacterium
TGCCTGGCCCGCATAATTTCACCAGATTGTATGAGGCCTGCCTGCGCGGGCCAGACGGGCGCGCAAATAGCATCCCGGCCCGCCTGATGAAAATCGGCAATGCCTGTCTGGCCAAGAAACAGCGCTCCCGCCCAGGCCCGGTTGCTCACAGGGAATGCCGCGATTATGCGCTGCGGGCCAGCGCCCTGGCCAAGCGGATCCGCACGATTTGCGCCTCCGGTCATTATCAGGCCGGTTATGACGCCTCCTTGCAGGCCTGCCTGTCCTGGCCACCATCGCGGCGGGCCATCAATATTCGCGAGGGCCTGGGCACCCTGAACAGGGCCCTGGCGACTTGTCCCCTGAAGTAAGGCGGGCCGGACACAGGGGCCCAGACCCTAGGGTCAGGACCCATAAATTTGAACGGCATCTGCAGGATTCATGCTTCATCCCGGAGCCTTTTCGCCCTTGCCAATACCTTCAAGGTATTGCCTGCGGACGAAAAGACACCGGGATTTTGCCTGAATCCTGCATCCACCATCCCTCTTTATGAGTCCTGACCCTAGAGGCTCCCCCGCGCATAAGCCGAAAGGCCCCCTTTGCCGCATCAGGAACGGCGCGCTAATGTGCGGCCATGAAGCACCCCCGCGAGACATTGCCGCAGCAAACCGGCGATTTTCCACCAGCCACGGAAGAGGAGTGGCTGGAAAAGGCACGCGCCTCCTTGCGCGGGGGCGATCCGCTGGCCCTGATGGAACACAGCGAAGACGGCATTGCCATTCCACCGGTGCTGGCCGGGGCCCGGCCCCTGCCCATGCCAGCGCGGCCCGGCCCGGTGAGCAAGCGCCATGGCTGGGCCATCATGCAACGGCTCGACGATCCGGATCTGGAGCGCGCCGCGGCCCAGGCGCAAGCGGAGCTGGACGGCGGATCGGATGGTCTCGTGCTGGTGCTGGAGGATGCGCCCACGGCGGGCGGGTTCGGCCTGCCGGTGGATGGCTTCATGGCCATTCTGGAGGGGCTGGAGGCGGAGCTTTTCCCGCTGCAACTGGACAGCGGGCCGCATTGGCCGGGTGCCGCATCCCGGCTCCTCGCCCATTACACAGCGCGCCGTTACGATCTGTCGCGCGCCCCCTTGCTGCTCAATGCCGCGCCTTTCGCCGATCCGGATGGCCCCGAACCTTCCGCCAGGCAAATGGCCGCCTTGTTCAAGACCGGCCCCGCCGCCGGCGTGTTTTGCGCCGATACGCGGCTGTTTCATGCCCTGGGGGCCAGCGCGGCGCAGGAGATCGCCCTGGCGGCGGCGGCCATGGTGGAGATGCTGCGGCTGCTGGAAGCCCAGGGCGTGGCGGCGGAAAAGGCCGCGGCGCGCATCACCTGGCTGATGGCGGCGGATGCGGCGCATT
>JALSNA010000481.1 GCA_026987255.1 Hyphomicrobiales bacterium
GGGCGACAACGTGACCTTCGAGGTCAAGCTCATTGCGCCCATCGCCATGGAAGACCGCCTGCGCTTCGCCATCCGCGAAGGCGGCCGCACCGTCGGCGCCGGCGTGGTCAGCGAGATCATCGAGTAATTGCAATCCGGGCGCTCCCGCCGTTTCTGGGGGGAGCGCCCCATTCATGGTGAAAAAGACTATGCAAGGGCAGAACATCCGGATCCGGCTCAAGGCGTTCGATCATCGTATTCTCGATGCGTCGGCGCGCGAGATCGTCAACACGGCCAAACGAACCGGCGCGCAGGTCTGCGGTCCGGTGCCGTTGCCGACCAAGATCGAGAAGTTTACCGTGAACCGGTCTCCGCATATCGACAAGAAGAGCCGCGAGCAGTTCGAGATGCGCACGCATCGCAGGCTGCTGGACATCGTCGATCCGACACCGCAGACAGTGGATGCCTTGATGAAACTGGATCTGGCGGCCGGCGTTGACGTGGAGATCAAGCTGTAAGGCTTGTTGGAATTTTGAAGGAGTTGCGAGCGATGCGTTCAGGCATTATCGCACAGAAGGTTGGAATGACCCGCGTCTTCACCGACGATGGCGTGAGCATTCCGGTCACCGTGCTGAAGGTGGAAAATTGTCAGGTGGTCGCCCACAAGACCCTGGAGAAGGACGGCTACACGGCCCTCCAGCTGGGGGCGGGCAAGGCCAAGGCGAAGCGCATGAGCAAGGCCCAGCGCGGGCACTTTGCCAAGGGCCACGTGGAGCCCAAGCGCAAGGTCGCGGAGTTCCGCGTCTCCGAGGACAACCTCATCGAGGTGGGCGCGGAGCTGACGGCGGATCATTTCGTTGACGGCCAGTATGTCGATGTCACCGCGGTGTCCATCGGCAAGGGCTTCGCCGGCGGCATGAAGCGGTGGAACTTCGGCGGCCTGCGCGCCTCGCACGGCGTGTCCATCTCGCACCGTTCGCATGGCTCCACCGGTCAGTGCCAGGACCCCGGCAAGGTCTTCAAGGGCAAGAAGATGGCCGGCCAGATGGGCAACCGCCGGGTCACCACCCAGAATCTGAAGGTGGTCAGCACCGATGCCGAGCGTGGCCTGATCCTGGTCAAGGGCGCGGTGCCCGGCGCCAAGGGCGGCTGGGTGTTCGTGCGCGACGCCATCAAGCGCGCGCTGCCCGAGGGCGCGCCTTTGCCCGGCGCGTTCCGCAAGGCGAATGGCGAAGAGGCTGCGCCTGCCGAGGCGGCCAAGGAACAGGAGCAGTAAGCCATGAAAATGGATGTGCAGACACTGGACGCGAAGACGGCCGGATCGGTCGATCTGCCCGAGGACATTTTCGGGCTTGAGCCGCGCGCCGACATTCTCAACCGCATGGTGATCTGGCAGCGGG
>JALSNA010000482.1 GCA_026987255.1 Hyphomicrobiales bacterium
TCCGGGGTGAGGCGGCGGCGGTCCTCGTTGGCGATGACCTCGCCCTCGGCGATGCAGATCAGGGCGTCATGGGCGGCAAAATCCTCCGGGGCGGGGAAATAGGGCTCGTTGGTGGCCACCAGCGGGATGGAGCCGTCATAGGCCATCTCGATGAGGGCGGCCTCGGCCAGTTTTTCGCGCTCCAGGCCATGACGCTGCAATTCGATGTAGAGCCTGTCGCCGAAAATCCCGCGCAGTTGCTCAAGGCGCGCTTCGGCCAGGGAGCGGCGGCCTTCCGCCAGCGCTCCGTTGAGCGGGCCATCGGGGCCGCCGGTGAGGCAGATCAGGCCATCATGGAGAGCGGCGATGTCGGCGATGGTCACATGCGCGGGGCCATCGGCGGCCCCCTCCAGATAGCCCTTGGAGGACAGGCGCATGAGATTGCCATAGCCTTCCTCCGTCATGGCCAGCAGGGCCAGGGCCGGATGCTGGCGCAAGGCGCTCTGAGCCCCGCCTGCGCCGCCGGGGGCATCGGGCTCATCGGCGAAATCCACCCGGATGGTGCAGCCGATGATGGGCTGGATGCCCGCCTTGGCCATGGTCTGGGAGAACTCCAGGGCGCCAAAGAGATTGCCCGAATCGGTCAGCCCCAGGGCGGGCATGCCGTGTTCGGTGGCGAGGCGGACGAGATCGGGGATGCGCAGCGCCCCCTCGGAGAGGGAATAGGCGCTGTGCAGGCGCAGGTGGATGAAGGGCGGGGCGGGTCTGGCGCTCTTGCTCATGGAAGGCATTCTATCGCAAAGGGCCGCAAGGAGGGCGCAAAATCAACGCGCAATCCACAATGCAACCGCTTTACAACCTGTTTACCCTGCAAATTGAATCAAATTTTCATTGCGCGCCGGATTTGGTAATTTGCCATGCACAGGGGGGCGCTTGATGAAGCCCTTCCATCTGGACAGCGCGACAAGATCTCCGGTGGGATGCAAGGAGGCGAAACGCGAGGGGATGGGAGCTCGATCAGGCGCACTTGAAACGGCGCTGCCTTGGGGAAGGCGGCGCCGTTTTTTTCGTCTCAAACCGTGGCATCATCGCGGGCGATGGCGCCGGCAGGGCGGGTTTCATCTTCCGCCAGATCGGGATTGTAGCGGTAAAGGGTGGCGCAATAGGGGCACTTGGCCACGCCGGAGGCGGGAACCTCCAGGAAGACATGGGGGTGATCCATGGGCGGGGTCTGGCCCATGCAGCCGAAATGGCGCACTCCGATCTCGATTTCCTTCACCCCGGCGTCATTGTGAAAGACAGGCGTGAATTCCTTGCTCATGGCCGCGCTCCGGTTCACTATGCGCCCCGGTCAGGGGGCTGCATTGACAAATGTTCGCAGACCCAGCCGATAGCATGTTCGAAGACGGTTCGCAAAAGGAAAGACCCATGCCAGATTTCGATTCCGGCGGCGTGCGCATTCACTACGAGACCTTCGGCGCAGGCCCGCCGGTGCTGCTGCTGCACGGCTTTGCCTCCAGCGGGCGGGTCAACTGGGTCTCCACAAGCTGGACGAAGACCTTGAGCGATGCCGGGTTCCGGGTCATCGTCATGGATCACCGCGGCCATGGAAAGAGCGAAAAGCTCCATGATGAGCGGGCCTATTCGGCGCCGCTGATGGCCGAGGATGCGCGCCGTCTGCTCGATCATCTGGGGATCGAGAGGGCGGCGGTCATGGGCTATTCCATGGGGGCGCGGGCGGCGGCCTTTCTGGCCATTGCCCACCCGCGGCGGGTGCGCGCCCTCATCCTTTCGGGCATGGCGGCCAATCTGCTCACCGGAGTGGGGGATTCCGATGTCATAGCCGATGCCCTGGAGGCGCCGGATGCGCAGGATGTGACCTCGCCAAGGGCGCGCGGCTTTCGCCTTTTCGCCGAGCGGGTGGGCAACGACCTGAAGGCCCTGGCGGCCTGCATGCGGGCCGGGCGCACGCCGGTGGGCGAAGAAGCACTGCGCAATCTCTCCATGCCGGTGCTCATCGCCGTGGGCTCGCGCGACGACATAGCCGGGCCGGCCCGGCCCCTGGCGCGGCACATTCCCCATGCGCAGGTGGTGGTGCTCGACGGGCGCGATCACATGAACGCGGTGGGCGACAGGACCCACAAGGCCGCCGTGGTGGATTTTCTCAAAGCCATACCATGAGCAGCGAGGCGGCCATGAGGGCGGCCATGATGCGGTTGAACCAGAGCAGATGCCCGGGCGAGAGCAGCTTGCCCGCACCGGCGCCGATGAGCGCCCAGGCCATGGCGGTGGTGAAGGCCACGCCGGTGAATATGGCGGCCATGAGGATGACATCGGCGCGGTAGGAGCCATTGTGACCGGCATAGACGCTCAGCATGGCCATGACCATGGTCCAGCCCTTGGGGTTCACCCATTGAAAGGCCGCCGCCTGGGCAAAGCTCAAGGGCTTGCCGCGCGCCCTGGCCCTGGCGTCATCGGGGGAGATCCCGGCGGCGGTGGCCACCCTCCAGGCGAGATAGAGCAAATAGGCGCTGCCGAGCCATTTCAATATGGTCTGAAGGATGGGAAACAGCCGGAAGATCTCGCCCATGCCCAGCCCCACGGCGGCGATCATGGCGGGAAAGCCGATGGCGATGCCGGCAATGTGGGGCAGGGTGCGCCGGATGCCGTAATTGGCGCCCGATGCGGCCAGCATCATGTTGTTGGGCCCCGGCGTGCCGGCGGTGGCGAAGCCGAAGGCGAGAAAGGCCAATAGCCAGTCGGTCATGACAGTCATCCCATAAATGTCAGCCATGCTGACCTTTTTGGATCGTGCCTGTCAAGTCCTCATCGTCCGCAAAAATGCGGGCGGCGCTTTTCCATGAAGGCCGCAATGCCCTCGGCATAATCGCGCGATTGCTCGCAGGCGGCGGCCATGGCTGTGAGCCTTTGGCGCTCCTTGTCCAGGCAACCGGCGGCAATGGCATCGATGGCCGCCTTGGCATGGGCGATGGTCAAGGGTGCATTGGCCGCCATGCGTGCGGCCAGATCGAGGCTGGCTTTTTCCAGTTCACCGGCAGGGTGAACGGCATTGACCAGACCATGCCGCGCCGCCTCCCCGGCCTGCAAGGCGCGGGCGGTGAAGATCATCTCCTTGGCGAAGGCGGCAGAGACCGCCTTGAGCAGATCGGCCAATCCTCCCAGCGGATAGGCCAGCCCGATGCGCGCCGGGGGCAGGGCGAAGCGGGCATCATCGGCGGCCAGGCGGATATCGCAGGCCAGGGCCAGCGCCAGCCCGCCGCCGATGCAATGGCCGTGGATCATGGCAATGGTGGGCACAGCCGCGGTCTTGATGGCATCAAGGGCGCGCAGGTTCATGGCCTCATAGGCGCGCGCGCTGTCCGCCTGGCGCAATTGCGAAAATTGCCCAATGTCGGCCCCGGAGCAGAAGGCCTCCCGGCCCGCCCCGCGCAGGATGATGACGCGCACATCCGCAATGTGGCGCAAGGTCTCCATGGCCTGCGGGATGGCCTCCCACATGGCCGCATCAAGGGCGTTTTTGCGCTGCGGGCGGTTGAGCACGAGCCAGCCAATGGGCCCGCGGCGCATCAGGCGGATGGTCGTGAGCGGAAAGGGAATGTCTTCCGTGGGCTGGCCCATGCTTTCACCTCGCGGTCAGGATTGTTTCATATTTTCGTGCATACTGGCATGCGGGCGGCCCGTGCTGCTATGCTGCCCGGCAATCACCAATCAGGGGGAACCCTAGCCATGACAGCCAAGGCCGGCAAGGCGGATGTTCACAAGCTCGATCCGGTATGGAACCGGATCCGGGCGGAAGCGCGCGAGATCATCGAATCGGATCAGTCCCTGGGCGGCTTCGTCTATTCGGCGGTGCTCAACCATGCGCGCTTCGGCCAGGCCATCGGCCACAGGCTGGCCATGCTTCTGGCCAATGGCGACATCAACGCCGAATTGATCATCCAGGCCTACAACGAGGCCCTGGCCGCCGATGAGACTATCGGCAAGGCGGCGCGCGCCGACATTCTGGCCGTCTATGAGCGCGATCCGGCCTGCGAGCGCTACATCGAACCTTTCTTGTATTTCAAGGGCTTTCAGGCCTTGCAGGCGCACCGTCTGGCGCACCGTTTGTGGGCCCTGGGGCGCAAGGATTTCGCCCTGTTCCTGCAAAGCCGCTCCTCGGCGGTCTTTTCGGTGGATATCCACCCGGCGGCGAAAATGGGCCAGGGCATCATGATCGATCATGGCCATTCCATCGTCATCGGCGAGACGGCGGTGGTGGAGGACAATGTCTCCATCCTCCAGGACGTGACCCTGGGCGGCACCGGCAACGAGGATGGCGACCGCCACCCGAAGATCCGCGAAGGCGTGCTGCTGGGGTCTGGCTGCAAGGTGCTGGGCAACATCGAGGTGGGCCGCTGCGCCAAGGTGGCCTCCGGCTCGGTGGTGCTCAAGGACGTGCCGCCAAGGCGCACCGTGGCCGGGGTTCCGGCGCGCATCGTCGGCTATGCCGGATGCGAGGACGAACCGGCCCGCGCCATGGATCAGAACATAGCCGGAGATGAAGAAGATGGCCAAGAGGCTTGAGTCCGCCTGCCAGCCGCGCTACCACCAGAGCATGATCCGATTCACCCACAAAGGCTGGATGCGCCGATGACTCCCCAAGAAATCACCAAGCTCAACACCTACCTGCGCAAGCTGTTCAAGCTGCCCTCCCTGGAGGTGCGCCGCCGCCCGCAGAAGGAGGACTCGGCGGAAGTCTACATCGGTGACGAGTTCATCGGGGTGCTGTTCCGCGATGACGAGGATCCCAACGACATCTCCTACAATTTCCAGATGGCCATTCTGGACTACGATCTGGAAGACAACGGCTGACCAGACACTGAGCCGTCAGGTTCAGTCTCGCACCTGCCGGTAGTGGTGCAAGATGGCCTGCCGCGCGGTGGTCTCCAGGGCGGACCAGCGCGGCAGGTGGCGGGCGTCGAACATCCAGGTGACGCGCAGGCCAGGATAGGGGCTGAAGGCGCTTTCGCACATGCGCACCCCCTGGGCATCGGCCTGTTTGCGGCAGCGAATGAAGATCACCCGTCCGGCTTTGCGGCCCACATACAAGGTGATGTCCGCATAGGGGGAGCCGGGACGGAAATGATATTCCGCCAGGCCCATGTTCGTGCGCCTGGGGCTGCCTTGCATCTCGTGGCGATAAAGCGCGGCCATCTGGCGGGCGCTGGGCAGCTTGCCGCTGGCAGGGCGCAGGAAAAGCATCAAGGACGTGGCCGGAGCAAAGAGATCTTCGCCGTCATTTCCCGGCAGGGGAAGAATGAGGGCCGCGCCCTTGTCCTTGCGCAGGCGCAGGATGCGGCCGGCGGGGGCAGAGAGAATGCCGGGGCCGGCGCGCACCTGATCCATGCTCAGACCCGTGTCCGTTTTCAGCACCAGATCGAGCAGCCTGCGGGCATCGGGGGTGAAGGAAAATCCGGCCAATGCGCCAAGCGCCATCATCGCCAGAAGGATGGCCGGCACGGCCACAAGGCGCAAGGCATTGCCCGCCTTGCGCGCGCGTCGCGCAGGGGCGGACGAATGCGGCTCGTGCAGGGGCGGGGGAGAATGGGAAACGGGCATGGCCCGATTTAGCCCCGAACAGGCAGATCAGTAAAGAGCCGGCAATGGCTTTCAGACCTGTTCGTCCATGAAGTGGGCGCCGATCTCGGTGGGGCTGCGCCAGGCCACCTCGCAGGGCCGTTCGCGTCCATCGGTGGGAAAATAGATGATGAACTGCTGGGGCACCATGGCCGGGGTGGCCAGTTTCAGGCGGCATCCGGTGGCCGAGATGTCGCGCAGCCGGCAGGTGATGGTGGACTGCCGGTTGTTGAATATGATGTAGGCCTGTTTGAGCACACGGATGCGCTGCGCCCGGCGGCGTTCAAAATTGGAACTTTGCTGCTGGTTCACGTTCATCCTCGTTTCCCGCCAATTGCATGGTTGCGCCCCACGGCCATCGGCTAGTTGATGGCATCATATGCGGGGAAACTTAAGGCGGTGTAAACCGGCGGAGCGGAATTGAAGGCAATTGCGCAAAATTGTCGCCAAATCCGGCGAACTTGGCTGGATTCGAACCTGTCGTGCCCTGCGGACTGGGCTCAGAACTCGCAAAGAAGCATGGCGGATGGTTTCCAGGCTGGATGACTTCTTCAAGTTCGGCCATTGAAGCGTGATCCAGGACCAACAAGCCATCAACTCACTCGATGAGCGCCATCATCAATGCCAAATGCAGAAATGCTGAAAATCAAGTGAGTCGATGTCAAAGATGTGCATGTCATGGCTCACAGGCATGCAAGGGTGTTCAAACACGCTTGCCCTGGCCAACAGCCTTCTTCCCATTGCCGCCCATGGGCTCTATAAGCCTCATCAAAGCATGTTGACAAAGGGGCTGATTCCCATGAGCGACGACAAATCCCCCGATTACCGCCAGACGCTGTTTCTGCCCAGGACCTCCTTTCCCATGCGCGCCGGGCTGCCGAAGAAGGAGCCGGAGATTCTCGCCCGCTGGGAAAGGATGGACCTTTACCGGCGCTGCCGCGAGACCGCCAGGGGCAGGGAGAAATACA
>JALSNA010000483.1 GCA_026987255.1 Hyphomicrobiales bacterium
ATTTCAGTCCCCTTGGAAAGAGATTTCCCTGTGCAACAAAGGCCGGCCCGTCACCGGAACAGCCCCTTTTGCCTGTTGTTACGGGAAAGGTTGACCGCCTTTTCCCACCCGCAACCTATTCCATAGCCCCCTCCAGGTTCATTGACATGAGTCAAGGAAATGCCAGAATTTCATGAAAAGTGAGGCATAACTCATGAAGCTCCAGCCCCTCCACCAGACCTTGCCGCAAGTCAAGCCTTTGGGGCGATCACATCTGAACAATTCCGCATGCCTGCGATTCCCACATCACGGCACGCGCAACATGCCGCATCAACTCACCTGGCTTTCGGCATCCCTGCGCCTTGCCCGGAAAACGACAAGCAATTCCATGGCGGCGGTGAATCCTTTTCATCGGTCAGCAGGTGTTGACAGAAACCCCCGACGGTTTCGATCCAGCGTGCCGCGATAAAGGTGGCAATGAACATGATGCGGCAGCTGCTGGCCCGCCAATGCCCCACTCGATGCACCCCGCCAATGGCCATTCTCCCCGGCACGGAGCGCAAAGACCCGCCGAGGGATCCCGGCTCGACATGGACATGGAGGGTGCCGAGCCCGGGACTGACCAGGCGGCCATCATCGCGGCCACACCTCCATAGCGCCAATCAGAACGGCACATCATCATCCAGATCGCGCGAAAAGTCCTTCGGCTGGCTGCCCTGCCCCGCCGCTGCGGAGCCGCCCATGGGATCGCCCTGCCCGAAGCCCGCCGGTTCGCCAAACCCCGCGGACGATCCGGCGCCACCGCCGGAGCGCGAATCCAGCATGGTCAAATTGCCGTTGAAGCCTTGCAGAACCACCTCGGTGGTATAGCGGTCCTGTCCTGACTGGTCCTGCCATTTGCGCGTCTGCAACTGGCCCTCGATATAGACCTTCGAGCCCTTGCGCAGATATTGCTCGGCGATGCGCGCCAGACCCTCGTTGAAGATGACCACCCGGTGCCACTCGGTGCGCTCGCGGCGCTCGCCGGTGGCCTTGTCGCGCCAGCTTTCCGACGTCGCCAGCCGCAGGTTGACCACAGGGCGGCCATCCTGCATGTGCCGCACCTCCGGGTCCGCCCCCAGATTCCCCACCAGAATGACCTTGTTGACCGACCCTGCCATGATACCCGTCCTCGCAAATCCTTGTATATTGAAAGCCCGCTCAGCGCTCCACACCGGCCAGAGCGCCACCAGCCCCGCCGCATCTCGCGGCATGTCAAATGCAAACCTAGGGTCAGGACCCATAAATTTGCACGGCTACTGCAGAATTTATGCTGCATATCAGCGTCCTTTCGCCCTCGACAATACCTTCAGGTATTGCCCGCGGACGAAAGAAAGCTGATATTTTGCCTAAAT